>JANXMO010000628.1 GCA_025354615.1 Burkholderiales bacterium
GTGCCTTTGGGGTTGGCCGCGCCGACAGTGATGACCGACGGTTCGCTGCCGGGCGAACCTATCGAACCGTAAACCTCCTTACCATCGACGTCTTTGCCCGCGTTGCCGGCGGCTGCGACGACCACGATGCCGGCTGCCACCGCACTGCGGGCCGCCCGCGTCAACGGATCAACCAAAAAAGAGTCTGACGAATCGGCAGCCAGGCTCATGTTCACCACGCGGATGTTGCAGGCCTGCGAGCGCAGCACCACCCAGTCGAGGCCCATCAGCACGGCGGTGGTGTTGCCCATGCCTTTTTCATCCAGCACGCGGACGTCGTACAGCAAGGCGCCGGGCGCCACGCCGGTGGAATCCGGCGCCTGGTAGCCGCCCGCACCGGCCGCGATCGAGGCGACATGGGTGCCATGGCCATACGGATCGGGCGACGTTTCCGTCAGCGCGACTTGGCAGGGGCCCAGCGCCATCTTGCGCATCAAGTTGGTCGTGACGGCACTCAGGTCGACACCGCGCTGCCACATGTAGGGGGCAAATTTTCGGTTGAGTCCCACCACATCGATCGACTGGGCGACACGCGTGCGGCCGGCGGCGTCTTTCAGGTTGCGGTGGTTCCAGTCGATTCCCGAATCCAGCACGGCAATGCCGACGCCCTGGCCGTTGAGTGCCGGCCCGCGCACGGTTGCCCCTGCGCCAATGGCCGAGGCGCCGGTCGTGTCGGTCACCAGGCTGCCCGAGTGTTTGGCGATCCGGTTGGGGGTAATGGCTACCACGTCGTTGCGCGCGGCCAGCGTATTGAGGGCTGACATCGGCATCAGTACCGCCAGCGCCTGCACCGACAGGCTGGAGTAATACACGGAGCCGCCGAGCGCTACCACAGCCTGGCGCAGTTCGGCCAGCGAGTCGTCAGGGCTGGAAGCTACCACCAGCAGGCGGCCGTACAACTGCCCGTCAATGCGCTGCGCCCACGTCAAGTTCGACACCCGCGTGCCGCTCATCATCGATGCCAGGTCAGGCGACAGCTTTGACGAAACGCCCGTTGTGGCTGCCTGAACCGCATTCAGCCCGGTGAGTGTCAATGCGCTGACGCATGTCATCAAGGACACGAGACGGCGGGCGAGCGGGGGACGGTTGCGCATGGTCACTCCTGAGGGGGCGGCGTTGTGACAACAAGGCACACCACCGGCTGGTGCTTTGTCGTCGATGCCATGTCATCGGAGGAACTGGGCCCTTCTTAAAGCTCTTTTCAAGTTCAAGCGGCACGAGCGGGAAAATTTGGCGCCAAATCCGCTTTAGTTTGGCGGCGGCTTGACGCGCCCGTAATTACCCGGATGCGTTCAGCAAACTTTGTTTCAATTTTTTTCGCCAGTGCGCGTAATCCGGCAGCACCAAGCCCACTACGGCCCAGAAGCGCGGGCTGTGGTTCATCTCTTTCAGGTGCGCGAGTTCATGCACGACCACGTAATCGATGACGTTCAGCTCGAAGTGCATCAACCGCCAGTGCAGCCGGATGGCCCCGTTGGCGCTGGCACTGCCCCAGCGGGTGCGCGCCGACGTCAGCGCCAGCCGGCTGTATTGCACTCCCAGCAGCGGCGCGTAGTGCTGGCAACGTTGCGCAAACAGGCTGCGCGCTTGCTGCTGCAACCAGGCCTGCACTTTCTTCTGGATTTGAGAGGCCGATGCGTCAAGCGGCAGCGCCACGTTCAGCCGGCCACCCGCGGCATCCAGAACGCAGCTGCCGCGAGCGCCAGCCCTGCTCAGCATCCTCAACGTCAATATGCAGGGCTGGCCGAGGAAAGGGATTGAAGCGCCGTCTTGCCAGGCGATGCGTGTGGGCTGCTGTTGCTGCTGTCGCGTGCGCTGCTGCTGTTCGTGCAGCTTGCGCAAAATCCACGCGGCTTTGCGGTGCAGGGCCTGGTCGATCTGCTGGCGAGGCAGGGTGCACGGGGCTTTGACCTGCAAGCCGTCAGGGCCGACGATGAAGCCAATGCTGCGCCGCTGTGCGCGCTGCAGCACGTAACTGATCGCCTGTTCCGCCAGAACGATTTGATGCACCACCGGTTCAGGCGCCGTGCCTGCTGGGGCGCCTGTGCGGCGCGCGAACGGCCAGTTCCAAGGCATCGCGAAGGTTTCGGCGCTTCAGGTTCGCACGTAAGCCGCAGCGTCGAGCCGCCGCATTTCGCCTTCGATCCACGCCTCCACCTCGTACATCAGCTCGTCGGGTTGCCGCCCGGCGCTGGGGATCAGCGGACCGATCGACACGTCGATCACCCCCCGGCGCAGCAAAAACGATTTGCGTGGCCAGCAGCGTGCCGAGGTCACAGCGACCGGCAGCACCGACGCGCCGGTGGTGCAGGCCAGCCGGGTGCCACCGAATTTGTAGGTGCCCTGGCTGCCGCGTGGCGTGCGTGTGCCTTCAGGAAACATGATCACCCAATGGCCGCTGTCCATGCGCAGGCGGCCTTGCTCGGCCACACGGTTCCAGGCCGCGGCGCGGCGGCTGCGGTCGATGTGGATCATTTCCAGGCGCGCCATCGCCCAGCCGAAGAACGGGATGTAGAGCAGTTCGCGCTTGAAGACGTAGGCCAGCGGACGCGGCAGCAGGCAGGGAAAGGCAAAAGTTTCCCAGGTCGACTGGTGTTTGGACAGCACGACCACCGCCGCGGCGCTTTCGGCTTCGGCCAGGTGGTGCAGGCCGCTGAGGCGGTGCCGCACCCCGCAAATGACCCGCGCGCCGGCGATTGCCACGCCCAGCCAGCCGGCGCACATCGCATACAGCCGGTCACCGCGGATGAACAGCGACGCTACCAGCACGGCCAGCGCCCACGGCACCACGGTGACGGCCAGCCAGCCGATGAACAACGCCGAGCGCAGCGCGCACAACAGCGACCGGGCCATCAGTCGAAATGGCCAAAGTGGGAGTTGGCATGACTGCCGGGGTGCCGCAGCTCGTGTTGGCGTTGCAGCATGGATTCGGCATAGGCGGCCAGGTCGGCGTGCACTTCGGTGCCTGGCACCTGTTCGAGCAATTCGTTCAGCCCGGTGGCATCGAGTGCAGCGCCTTTGCCGGTGCGCACCAGATGGGTGGGGCAGCCCATGGCGGCGCCGGCCAGCAGATCGCGCAGCGAATCGCCGACCACCGGCGTGTGCCGCGCATCGACGCCGTAGCGCTGAACGATCAACGAAATCAGCCCGGGCAGCGGCTTGCGGCAGGTACATGGTTCACTCGGCGCGTGCGGGCAGAAAAACACCGCGTCGATGCGACCGCCGTGGCGGGCCAGCGCGGCATTCATCTTCAGGTGCATGGCGTTCAAGGCCGCCATGTCGAACAGGCCGCGGCCGAGGCCCGACTGATTGGTGGCCACCACCACATGCCAGCCGGCGTGGTTGAGGCGCGAAATGGCCTCCAGCGCGCCCGGCAGCGGCACCCATTCGTCGGCGGACTTGACGAAGTCGTCGCGGTCCTGGTTGATGGTGCCGTCGCGGTCGAGGATGATGAGCTTGGATGGCATGGTCATCAGGCTGGTGCCAGGCGTGACACATCCGCCACGCGGTTCATGACCTGGTGCAGCTGCGCCAGCAGCGCCAGCCGGTTGGCGCGCAGCGCCGGGTCCTCGGCGTTGACCATCACGGTGTCGAAGAAGGCGTCGACGGGTTGTTTGAGCACAGCCAGTGCGATCAGATAGTCGGTATGCGCCCTGGAGGCCCAAAACCGGTCGGTGGTTTGCCGAACCTGGCCCAGCGCTTCGTTCAAAGCCGCTTCCGCCGGTTCACGCAACAACGCGATGTCGACCTGCGGCGCCACGGCGTCCGTGCTTTTCTTCAGGATGTTGCCCACCCGCTTGTTGGCCGAGGCCAGTGGCGCGGCTTCGGGCAGCGTCGCGAACGCGCGCACGGCCTGCAGCCGTGCCGGCAGGTCGTCGAGCCGCTGCGGGCGCAGGCTGAGCACGGCGTCAACTTCCTGCGCCTGCCAACCCTGCTCGCGGAGGTTGAATGCCAGCCGGTCGAACAGGAATTGGCTGAGCTGTTGAGCCACCGCGTCGTCGCCGGCCTGCAGGCGGCCCGCAAAGGGCCGCAGCGCCAAGGCGATCAATTCATCGAGCGCCAGCGGCAAGCGCTTTTCGACCAGCATGCGGATCACGCCCAGCGCATGGCGGCGCAGCGCGAACGGGTCGCGGTCGCCGGTCGGCAGTTCGCCGATGCCGAACAGGCCGGCCAGCGTTTCCAGCTTGTCAGCCAGCGCCACCACGAGGCCGACTTCGCTGCGCGGCAGCGAATCACCCGCAAAACGCGGTTTGTAGTGGTCTTCGATGGCCTGCGCCACCTCATCGCCCAACCCGTCATGCAGCGCGTAGTAGCGCCCCATCGTGCCCTGCAGTTCGGGGAATTCACCGACCATGTCGGTCAGCAGATCGGCTTTTGCCAATTCGGCTGCCTGGTCGACCTGCGCCGCGAAACCGCCGCCCAAGCGCTCACCGATCACCGCCGCAATCGCCGCCGCGATGACCCGCACGCGTTCGACCCGTTCGCCCTGCGTGCCCAGCTGGTGGTGGTAGACGACGCGCGCCAGCCCGGCCACGCGCGAGGCCAGGGTTTTCTTGCGATCTTGCTCGAAGAAAAAGCGCGCATCGGCCAGCCGCGGCCGCACCACGCGCTCGTTGCCTTCGACGATGCCGCTCGCATCGGCCGGCGTAATGTTGCTGACGACGAGAAAGCGTTCGGTCAATGCGCCTTGCGCATCGAGTAGCGGGAAGTACTTCTGGTTGGCCTTCATCGTCAGCACCAGGCACGGCGCCGGCACGCTGAGAAAGGCGGGGTCGAAGCGGCACACCAGCACGTTCGGGCGTTCGACCAGCGCAGTCACTTCGTCCAGCAGCGCGTCGTCGTCGATGGGCGCGGCGCCTTCGGCGGCGGCGGCGGCCTGCAGCTGGCGCAGCACCTCGGCGCGGCGCTCGGCGAAGCTGGCAATCACTGCGCCGTCGTCACGCAGCTGCTGGGCATAGCTGTCGGCATCGCGCAATTGCACCGGGCAGCAGGCGGCTTCGAAGCGGTGGCCCTGCGTGCCACGGCCCGCCGCCAGGCC
The DNA here is from genome assembly GCA_025354615.1 of Burkholderiales bacterium. Taxonomy (GTDB): domain Bacteria; phylum Pseudomonadota; class Gammaproteobacteria; order Burkholderiales; family Burkholderiaceae_C; genus JANXMO01. Next base: position 5,078 of record JANXMO010000628.1, read on the forward strand.
GAGTGCCGTCACCGGCACCACGTCGGTGCCGTGCAGCGCCACCAGGCCATGCGCCGGGCGTACAAAGTGCACGCTGGTCCAGCCGTCGGCCAACTGGTATTGCATCAGCTTGGGGATGGGCAGCTGGGCCAGCGCTTCGGCCAGCGCCTGCTGCAGGCCGTCGGTCAGCGCCACGCCTGACTGCAAGCTGTCGAGGAAAACCGCCTCGGCCTTGCCTTCGCCTTGACGGCGCAGCCGCGGCAAGGCGTCGTCACCCGCGCCCAGGCTGACCAGCTTTTTCAGCAGCGCGGGCGTGGCCTGGCCGGTTGCGTCGAAGGCAACGGCCGCCGGCATCAGCTTGTGGGCCAGCGGCCGGTCGGGCGCGCGAGCGTGCACCCGGCTGATGTGCGCTGCCAGCCGGCGCGGCGAAGCAAACGGTATGGCCGCGCTGTCTGCCGCCAGCAGGCCGCGGCTGTTCAGGCCACGCATCAAGGCGCCGGCAAAGGCCTCGCCCAGTGTGTTCAGCGCCTTCGGCGGCAGTTCTTCAACCAACAGTTCGACGAGCAGGTTCTGAGGCGTCATGCTGCCGCCTTTTCGCGTTTTTGATGCCATTGCGCCAGCGCTTCGGCAGCCCACCCGCGCGGCGCCATCGGAAAACCCAGCCGCGCCCGGCTGTCGAGGTAGCTTTGCGCAACGCTGCGCGACAGCTGGCGGATGCGGCCGATGTAGGCCGCGCGCTCGGTCACGCTGATGGCGCCGCGCGCGTCCAGCAGGTTGAAGCCATGCGCCGCTTTGAGGACCTGTTCATACGCCGGCAGCGCCAGTTGCAGCTGCGTCAGCCGCTGCGCCTGTGCCTCATGGCGGCCGAAGGCGTGGAGGAGGAAGTCAACATCGCTGTGCTCGAAGTTGTAGGCGCTCTGCTCGATTTCATTCTGGCGGTAGACGTCGCCATAGCTGATGCCCGACGCCCATTCAAGGTCGAAAATGCTTTCCTTGCCTTGCAGGTACATCGCCAGCCGTTCCAGGCCGTAGGTGATTTCGCCAGTGGCCGGCTTGCAGTCGATGCCGCCGACCTGCTGGAAATAAGTGAACTGGGTGACTTCCATGCCGTTGAGCCAGACCTCCCAGCCCAGCCCCCAGGCGCCCAACGTCGGGTTCTGCCAGTCGTCTTCGACAAAGCGGATGTCGTTGGTTTGCAAATCAAACCCCAGTGCCTGCAGGCTGCCGAGGTAGAGGTCGAGGATGTCGGCCGGCGCCGGCTTCAGTACGACTTGGTACTGGTAGTAATGCTGCAGCCGGTTGGGGTTGTCGCCATAGCGGCCGTCTTTCGGGCGCCGTGACGGCTGCACGTAAGCCGCCTTCCAAGGCTCAGGCCCCAGCGCGCGCAGGAACGTGGCGGTGTGGCTGGTGCCGGCACCAACTTCCATGTCGTAGGGCTGCAGCAGCGCGCAGCCCTGGGCGTCCCAATAGGCTTGCAGGCGCAGGATGATTTGCTGGAAGGTCAGCATGGCGGCATCGGAAAAAGAGTCAGGAAACGGCTGGGGCGACTGCCAAAGCAAGGGCGCTGGCGGGCAACCGCAGGGGGGCGAGTTTACGGGCCATGCCGGCGCCGCCAGGCCGCACTGGCAACGACACCCAGCGCCCCCAGCGCCAGCGGCGCCAGCCCAAAGCGGCCGGCCCAGGCGGCAAAAGGCGTGATGCCGTCGCGCCCCTGCACGCGGGCCTCGAGCACGCCACGGCTGTGCGGCGCCAGCGCCTGGGTGACGCGGCCGCGGTGGTCGATGACCGCGGTGGCACCGGTGTTGGTGGCGCGCAGCATGGGCCGCTGGAATTCGAGCGCGCGCAGGCGCGAAATCTGCAAATGCTGCTCGATCGCAATGCTGTCGCCGAACCAGGCGATGTTGCTGAGATTGGCGAACACGGTGGGCGCCGTGGCCGCGTCGGTGAAGCGCGCCGCCAGTTCTTCGCCGAACAAATCTTCGTAGCAGATGTTGGGCGCCACGCGCTGCCCGCGCACGTCGAACGACGGCGCCACCAGTGGCCCGCGGTTGAAGTCGCCCAGCGGGATGTTCATCAGCCGCGTAAACCACTTGAAGCCGAAGGGAATGAATTCGCCGAACGGCACCAGGTGGTGCTTGTCATAGCGGTACACGGGGCGGCCGGGCGCAAAGCCCACTGCCGAGTTGGTGTAGCCCGCCGTTTCATCGCCTTGTGGCACGCCCAGCAGCGCGTGGGTGCGGCCGTTGGCAAAGCGGCCCTGCAGCGCGGGCCACAAGCCGTCGGGCAGTTGTTCGGGCAGCAGCGGAATGGCGGTTTCCGGGGCCACGACGAGGTCGCCGCGGGCGCGGGTCAATTCCAGCACATGCCACTCGATCGCGGGGGGCAGCAGCGCCGCGTCGAATTTTTCGTCTTGCGGCACATTGCCTTGCAGCAGGGTGACGTCCAGCGTTCCGGTGGGCCGCGTGAAGTCGTGCGGCCCGCCAGCGGCGGCACCGCCCAGCAGTCCGAGTGTTACGAAGCCAACCGGTGCCAACAGCGCGCGCCGTCGGGTACCCGTCTGCCCCGTGCCCGCCAACGCCAGCCACGCCGCCACACCGGTGACGATGAAGCCCATGCCGTAAACGCCGACCCACGGCGCCAGCGCGGCCAGCGGTGAATCGACCTGCGCGTAGCCCGACGCCACCCACGGAAAGCCGGTGAAGATCTTCGCGCGTGCCAGCTCCGCCAGCAGCCAGACGGCGGCGAACAGCAGTGCGTCGGCCGCGGGCGTGCCACGCCGCCAGCGCGCGAATGCGGCCATTGCCGCGGCCAGGTACAGCGCCAATGCCGCGCACAGCGCCAGCACCGCCGCCGCCGCTAGCCAGCCCGGCAGCCCGCCGTAGCGGTGCAGGCTGATGTAGAGCCAGCCGGTGCCCGCGCACAGCCAGGTCGTGCCGTACAACCAGCCCAACACGGCGGCGCGCGCCGGCGTTTGCTGCGCCGCTTGCCAAGCCAGTAAGCCGCCGCACAGCGGGGCCAGCCACCACAGGGTGGCGGTGTGCAGGAAAGCCAGGGTTTGCAGCGCCCCGAG
>JANXMO010000633.1 GCA_025354615.1 Burkholderiales bacterium
GAAGCGGCACGCGAAATGGCCCGCCGCAGCGCGCGCGAGGAAGGCCTGCTGGTCGGCATCTCGTCGGGCGCCACGCTGGCGGCGATTGCACAAAAACTGCCCGAATTGCCCGCTGGCGCCACCGTGTTGGGCTTCAATTACGACACGGGTGAACGCTATCTGTCGATTGAAGGCTTTCTGCCCGCTGAATGACGACGCCGCTGGTTCGCACCGCCACGCTAGCCGACGTGGCCGCGGTGGCACACGTCCATTGGGACAGCTGGCACGCGACCTACCGCGGCGTGTTCAAGCAAGCCACTTTCGATGCCTTTCCGCTCGCCGCCCGTGAGGCGCTGTGGCATTCAACGGTGTTGGTCATACAGCGCGCGCCAGAGCAGCGCCAGCAACTGCTGGTGGCCTGCGAAAGCGATGCGCCGCACGCGCCGCTGCTGGGCTTTGCCGCGCTGGGCCCGCTGCGCGCCAATGGCACGCTGCAGCCGGCGGCGCACCGCGGCGAGCTGCGGGCGCTCTACCTGCGGCCCGACGTGCAGCGGCGCGGCATCGGCAGCGCCCTCTGGCGGGCATCGGCGACTTGGCTGGCGGCCGCCGGCTTCAGCGAGATGTATGTCTGGGCGCTGGCCATCAACGCGCCGGCCAACGCGTTTTATCAAGCCCGCGGCTGCACGCGGGTCGACCACCGGAGCTTCGATGCGGACGGGCTGCGTTTCGACGAAAACGGCTGGTTCACCCCGTTGCCACGCACAGCGGCGAATGGCGAAGCAGCGCCAGCCCTTTGCAAAGGTAGGATTGACGGGCTCAACAAGGAGATGGCTTCATGATTCGCAGACTTTGGCTGGTTGTTCTCGCATGCGCCAGCGCCGCCGCCCTCACCGGCTGCGGCTACAACGACTTTCAGCGGCTTGATGAACAGGTCAAAGCCGCCTGGGCCGAAGTGCTCAACCAATACCAGCGGCGCAGCGACCTGATCCCCAACTTGGTGGCCACCGTCAAAGGCGAAGCCGCTTTCGAGCAGGACACGCTGACCCAGGTGATCGAAGCCCGTTCCCGCGCCACCAGCATCCAGGCCACGCCCGAGCTGGTCAACAACCCGGAGGCGTTCCAAAAATTCCAGGCCGCGCAGAACCAGTTGACTGGCGCCTTGAGCCGGCTGATGGCCGTCAGCGAGCGCTACCCCAGCTTGCGCGCCAACCAGGCGTTCCAGGACTTGCGGGTGCAACTCGAAGGCACTGAAAATCGTGTGACGGTGGCGCGCAACCGCTACATCCAGACGGTGACCGAGTACAACGTGTTGGCACGCAGCTTTCCCAGCAACCTGACAGCCAAAGTGCTGGGCTACGCCGTCAAACCCAGCTTCACGGTGCAGAACGAAGCGCAAATTTCACAGCCGCCGGCGGTCAGTTTCGACAAGCCCGCTTCTGCCAGATAAACCCGCCGTGATGGTGAGCACAACGATGGCGCAGCGGTTGAGCGCCGCCTGGCGCCAGCTGATGTGGGCCCTGCTGTTGGGCACTTTCGGTGCGCACGCCACCGCGCAGGCGCTGCTGCCGGTGCCGCCGCTCGCGGCGCGCGTCATTGATCAAACGGATACCTTGAGCGAGGCGCAGCGCAGCGCGCTCACCGCGAAACTGGCCGCCTTCGAAGAGCGCAGCGGCAGCCAGCTGGCCGTGCTGATCGTGCCCAGCACGCTGCCCGAGGACATTGCGACTTATGCGCAGCGCGTCGGCGACGC
>JANXMO010000676.1 GCA_025354615.1 Burkholderiales bacterium
ACGAATGCCTGCATGCGCCCGGGCACACCGGATGTGGCACTGCGGGCCACGCGCCACAGTACAAACAAGCCGATAGCGCCCATCAAGACGGACCAAAACAGGCTGTCCAGGTTGAACACGGTGAAGTCGACAATGCCCGACTGCTCGTGCGAGCGCAAATGCGTCAGGTGATGGCCGATGTACTCGCCCGGTGTCGGGCCTTCGGTTGCTTGCAGTGCGTGTGCTTCGGCAGCCATTCGAATCAAGTTTTCAAGGATGTCGCCACGGCGACGTTGTCAGGAGCCCGGCGCCGCCACAGCAACGCCAGCCAATTCACTTTCGTACAAATCACCAAGCCCGCCAGCAACGCCGGCCAACTGATGTCCCGCACCACATGCGGCGCCGCCAGCAGCATTGCCACGGCCACGCCGATCTTCAAGGCTTCCCAGAACATGAAGCCCACCACCGCAGCGCCCGGCGCAGAACGCCGGTTGCGGGTCATTCCCCGGGCCAACACGGCAGCCGAAACAACTGCCACTGCCGCCCCATAAAGAACCGACCCTGCAACGCCCGGCCGAAATGCCAAGCTTTGCGCGACCGCGAAACACACACCGCCAGCAACCGCCTGCGCTGCAACCACCCACCAGGGTGACAGCAGCGGCTGCTGTGCCCTCAATGCCTCGGCCTCTTCATGGGTCCAGGTTTTGAAGGGCGGCTCGGGCGCTTCACCGTCATCAGCACCCCACGCGCAAACACTGCCGGACTGACTGTTACTGGCTTGTTCCTGACTGCCTTTTTCTTTACTGTTTTCAACACGCATGGGCAGCTTCAAAAACTTGCCCGGTAGGCCGTGTGAAACGGTTGCCGCGTCGGCCTCACCAATCGATGAGGCCATGGCATGGGAGCGAGGTGAGTCCGGCAAAGCCTCGGAATTATACGTAAAAACAAGGCCTTTTCAGGCCACAGTCGCGGTCGGAGACAAAATGCTTTCTCGTTTCAGCCCTTGTCGACGCCATGAACTCCACTGCTTCAACCTCGGTTACGCACGCTTGGCGATGCTTGTCGAGGCGCTGCGGCGCAGCCGTTGCCGCCGCGCTTTTATTGGGTTCGTGCACTGGCCACAACCCCTATTTCGATGCCTCAAAACCGCATCACCGGCCGGGTGGATTTCAAAACAACTACACCGCATTCCAACCTCCAGGGCTGGGCGCGGTGCTGCGGTGGCGGTTCGACGCCTGGCGCAAGGGCTTGCCGCCACCACCGGTTGCGCCGACGCCGCGCGCCACACCCGACCTGGAATTTCTACGAGCCAATGCGATGGCCGGGGCTGCCATGCAACCCGCGGCGACCTGGATTGGCCATGCCACGGTGCTGGCGCAGTTCGGCGGACTCAACGTGCTGACAGACCCCATTTTTTCCGAGCGAGCATCGCCGCTTTCCTTCATTGGGCCGCGACGCCACCAGCCGCCTGGCCTGGCGCTGGGCGAATTGCCGCACATCGACCTGGTGCTGATATCGCACAACCACTACGACCACCTGGACCTGCCCAGCGTGCGTGCGCTGCAGGCGCAAGCTGGTGGCCCGCCGCTGTTTGTGGTGCCGTTGGGCGTCAAGCCCTTGCTTGCGGGCCAAGGTCTGACGCGTGTGGTCGAGCTGGACTGGTGGCAGTCCACGGTGTTGACGACGCCGCGAGGCCATGCGGAAATCGTCATGACCCCGGTTCAGCACTGGTCGAGCCGCAGCCTGACGGATCGGATGAAGACGTTGTGGGGCGGCTTTGCCGTGTTCACGCCGCAGTTCCATTTCTTTCACGCCGGCGATACCGCGTACTCCAAGGACTTTGCCGACATTCAGCGTTATTTTTCCGAACGGCAAAGCCCGCTGAACGGCGGCGGCTTCGACCTGGCGTTGTTGCCGATCGGCGCTTATGCGCCCCGCTGGTTTATGCAGGCGCAGCACGTGGCGCCAGCCGAAGCCGTGCGCATACACACCGATTTAGGCGCCAAACGGTCGCTCGGGATTCACTGGGGCACTTTTGAGCTGACCGATGAATCGCTGGACGAGCCGCCGCAACGGCTGGCTGATGCCCGTCGCCATCAACCACTGGCTGACGACGACTTTTTTGTACTGGCGCTTGGTGCCACCCGGAAATTGCCGCCACGGCCGCGCTGACAGCGAGGCCCCATTCAGGGCGACGCTGAACAAGTACCTCGCGGCCGGCGCGCCTTGCGGCAGGCGGTCTGCGGCGTCGCCTTAGAACCTATCCTTAAATAGCCAAACTCCCGACCGAGCCGCAGCATGTGCGGTGTTGGAGCAAGGCTTTGTCCAAACGAGTTGAATCCTGGGAAGTAACGGACGACTTCTGGCGGCGCGTTGAGCCGCTGGTGCCGCCGCGTGTTGTTCCAGCCGACCGGGTGTACCTGCGCAAGCCCGGTGCTGGCCGTCCTGCAAAGCCGGCCCGCCTCGTGTTCGAAGCCATCGTCTACGTGCTGCGCACAGGCTGCCAGTGGAAAGCCTTGCCCAAAGAGCGCTTTGGCAGCGCAAGCGCCGTCCACAAGCGCTTCCTCGAGTGGGAAGCTGCCGGCTTCTTCG
>JANXMO010000051.1 GCA_025354615.1 Burkholderiales bacterium
CTCCCTCTTTGCGGGCCACGAGGAATCACCCGGGCAAACGGTGGAGGTCGACGGCCGGCGTTTCAAAGAGTATTACGGCTCCGCCAGCGACTTCAACAAAGGCGAGTACCGCCACGTCGAAGGCAAGCGCATTCTTGAACCCATCAAAGGCCACTTGGCCGACACGCTGCGTGAAATGCGCGAAGACGTGCAAAGCTCGATCAGTTATGCAGGTGGCACGCGGCTGGCGGACATTCGCCGTGTGAATTACGTGATTTTGGGCGGTGACAATGCGAGTGAGCATTTGATGATGTAGCAAATGCATTTTCGGCGGAATCAGCAATGGCACAGAGCGCCCCTAGTGCCGTGACGGACGCCAGTCGGCCGGCCGGCCGCGACACATTGCTTCGGTTGCGTCGCTGGTTTGTATCGATCAACAGCATTCTGAAGACACAAGCCCTTCTTTTGGAGGCAATCGTCTCCAACTCCAAAGGAGCACCTGATTTGATTACGCAATTCCGAATTTCAAATTTCAAAAGCCTGCAGTCCGTTGAATTGGAGCTGGGCAGCGCCACCGTCTTCATCGGGCCGAACAACTCGGGCAAGACAACCGCATTGCAGGCCTTGGCTCTGTGGGACATGGGCTGGCGCCGTTGGAATGAGAAGCGCAGTGGGAGCAACGCTTCCACAAGGCAAGGCGTTGTAATCAACAGGCGCGACTTGGTCGCCATTCCAGTGCCCAGCCCCAAACTGCTCTGGAACATGCTGCGCACTCAAAGCAGCAGCAAAGACGGGGAAGGCAGGCAGCACACTGAGAAACAGTTCATCACACTGGAAGCACAAGGCATTCACCACGACGAGCCATGGCAATGTGCACTTGAGTTCTATTACTCAAATGAAGAATCGTTTTATTGCCGGCTCAAAAACTGAACCGCCCCGGGTTTAGAGGAGGCTCCAATCTTTGAGAGGATGGAGCCATGAAGAAGTCGAACAAGTTCTCACCTGAGGTCCGCGAGCGGGCCGTGCGGATGGTGCAGGAGCACCG
>JANXMO010000135.1 GCA_025354615.1 Burkholderiales bacterium
GTACTGCAAAACGGCGCGCTGGTCACCGTGGCCTGTTCGGAAGGCGATACCGGCTACATCTATGACGGCGTGCTGGAAACCGAAATCACCGATGTCGTGCGCACCCAGTTGCCCGAGTGCCCGGTAAAAATCATGATGAACGTGGGCAACCCCCAACTGGCCTTCGACTTCGCCCAGATGCCCAACAGCGGCGTCGGCTTGGCGCGGTTGGAGTTCATCATCAACAACAACATCGGCGTTCACCCGAAAGCCATTCTTGACTACCCACATGTCGACCTGGATTTGAAGAAGGCGGTTGAATCGGTGGCGCGCGGGCATGCGTCGCCGCGCGCGTTCTATGTCGACAAGCTGGTTGAAGGCATTGCCACGATTGCGGCGGCGTTCTGGCCCAAGCCGGTCATCGTTCGGCTGTCAGACTTCAAGAGCAATGAGTACCGCAAGCTGATTGGCGGCTCGCGCTACGAGCCCGAAGAAGAAAATCCGATGCTCGGCTTTCGCGGTGCCTCGCGCTACATCAGCGAAAGCTTCGGCGAAGCCTTCGCAATGGAATGCGAAGCCCTCAAGCACGTGCGTGGGGCCATGGGTTTCACCAACGTCGAAATCATGGTGCCCTTCGTGCGCACGCTGGAGCAGGCACGGCGGGTCAATGAAATGCTGGCAGAGCGCGGTTTGAAGCGCGCGGCGAGTGGTGGCAGCGACGGGCTGCGGCTCATCATGATGTGCGAGGTGCCGAGCAACGCCATCCTGGCGGCGCAGTTCCTCGAGTACTTCGACGGCATGTCGATCGGCTCGAACGACCTGACCCAACTGACGCTGGGGCTGGACCGTGACTCCGGCATGGAACTGCTGGCGCGTGACTTCGACGAGCGCGACCCGGCGGTGAAGGCGCTGATTTCGAGCACCATCGCGGCCTGCCGGGCGGCCGGTAAATACGTCGGCATCTGCGGCCAGGGGCCAAGCGACCACCCCGACTTTGCCGATTGGCTGGCCGACCAAGGCATTGCGTCGATCTCGCTCAACCCGGACACCGTGGTGGCGACCTGGCAGCGCCTGGCAGCACGCTGACACCGCCCGCCGCAGCGTGGCTGGCCCGTGCCGGGCTGGCGCAGCAGTGGGTCCATCGCGAGCGCTTCACAGTGCTCGACACTCACTTTGGCGGCGGTGAACGGTTTCTGGCTTGCTGGCAAGCCTGGCGCCGTGGCCGCGATCAAACGCCCGCTGGCGGGGCGTGGCCGCAGTTGCACGTGCTGGCCATCGTGCCCTGCCTTGCCACTGCGTTGCAAAGCAGTGGGCCGATGAC
>JANXMO010000201.1 GCA_025354615.1 Burkholderiales bacterium
GTTGCTGGACGAACCGCTGGCTGCGCTCGACGCGCGCCGCAAGGCCGATGTTTTGCCCTACCTCGAGCGCCTGCACAGCGAGTTGGCCATTCCCGTGCTTTTCGTCAGCCACGCATTCGACGAAGTGGCGCGCCTGGCGCACGAGCTGGTGCTGCTGAACGCCGGCCAAGTGGCTGCGCACGGTCCTTTGGCCGATACGCTGGCCCGGCTCGACCTGCCGTTGAATTTGGGCGATGCCGCCGGCGTGGTGCTCACCGGCGTGGTGGCCGAGCGCGATGCACAGGCACAACTGGCTCGCCTTGATGTGTTGACGCCAGCTGGCGGGCCGTCTGGCCACAGCCTGTGGGCGCTCGACAGCGGCGCTGCCGTGGGCGAGCCCATCCGCCTGCGTGTGCTGGCACGCGACGTTCGCCTGGCGCTGCAGCGGCAAACCGGCTGCAGCAGCAGCGGTAACCAGTGGCCCGTCACGCTTGAGGCGCTGGGCGGCGATGCCGGCCACCCGGCACTGCTGCTGGCCCGCCTTCGCCTGGGTGCTTTGCCGCTGCTGGCCCGACTGACGCGGCAAACAGCGGCAGCGCTTGCACTGGCGCCCGGCCTGCACTTGTGGGCGCAAATTCCTGCTGATGCATTGCTGCCCTGGCACGGCGCAAGCCCTTTGTCAGGCGCTGTTTTACTGAATTAACGTACCAAAATCGCTTGACGAGGGAGGCGCTTTTCGCTTCTCCACCCATCTTTGCGCCAAGCACCACTTGCTGTACGCGCAGAAGGTTCACAGTGGGTGCAGATGACATCGCACGCCAGGTACTTCACCTTGCTACACCTGCGCACCGCTGAGAAAGCAGAGCGTTTTGCAAATCAACTCTTGCGGCGAATGGCTTGACGGCCCTTTGTCTGCTGGCAACCGAGACCCCCGCCATGGGCCCGAAATTACGACCGCCTTCACCTTCTCCCTCTGCGCGACCTGCAGGGCAGCCCTTTGAGGAAGGCTCTTCCACACCCTACCGTCTTGTGCAAGACCACCGTGCTGTACAAAACCTGCTTGCAGCCGATGCGCGCCCTGGGTCGCGTGGCCCCGTGCCGGGCGCCTCCGCGG
>JANXMO010000411.1 GCA_025354615.1 Burkholderiales bacterium
GCTGTCGACAGGATGACGCCGTCATGACCGGTGGCGTGGCCGTGCAGCGCGTCAATGAACTGGACGTCGGTCAGCATGACGCTGACCGGCACCGCGCGCGCCTGCCGGAAGTGTTGGCCTGAGTCGTCGGACAACAGCACCACACCGTAGTCGCCAACGGCAACCAGGCGCTTGCCGGCACGCGCCACCGCCATCACGGCGGCCGACTCGGCGCGCGCCACCAAGGGTGCGGGCCGTGATGGAGGTTCTGCCATTGCCCCTGGCAAAGCCGCTGCAACCCCGACGGCAGCTCCGATGACTGACAGCGCCAGCAGGCCACGAACTGCCAAAGAAAACCAGCGCTGCAGCATGTGAAGACTGAAGGTGAGCACTTGGTCAGTGTTGTACGAAACCGGGCACATGCACCGCAGCGCGGCGCGGCAGCAGGCTGTCCAACACTGTCACGAAAGCCGGCAGCAAGGTCAGTGCCGTGACCATGTTGACCATGAACATGAAGGCCAGCAGCTTGCCCATGTCGGCCTGGAACTTCAATTCCGAAAAAGCCCAAGTAGCCACGCCGACCGACAAAGTGAGCGCGGTGAAGATTGTTGCCATGCCTTCTTCCTGCAGCGCCCGTGCCAGGGCTGCTTGCTGCGTCATGCCGCTGGCGCGGTGCAATTGCAGGCGGTTGTAGATGTAGAACGCATAGTCCACGCCAATGCCCACGGCCAGCACCATGACCGGCAAAGTGGCCACCGTCAGCCCGATGTCAAGTTCTTTCATGAACCAATAGCCGACCCAGGTGGACACCGTCAACGGCAGGCAGCACACCAGCATGGCGCGCCAATCGCGATAGGTCAGGAACACCAGCGCCACGATGGCGGCATATACGTACAGCATCATTGGCAATTCTGTGGCTTCCAGCACTTCATTGGTGGCGGCCTGTACACCGGCATTCCCGCTGGCCAGTCGAATGTCAGTGCCTTTGAGGCGATCTTGCGTGCGAAACGCCTTGACGTCTCTGACGACGTTCTGGATGGTGGTGGCCTTGTGGTCAGCCAGGTAGACGTTGAGGGCCAGCATGTCGCAGCCACTGCTGCGGATGCCGGACGACTTGAACAGGGTAGCCATGTTGGCGCCCAGTTCACGTGACTCGCCTGGCAGGGCTGCCATTTTGGGGTAGCCTTCATTGAGCCCGGCGGCATTGAACTTGCCCAGCGTGGCGGCTGATTCAACAGCCACCACGCCAGGCGATTGCTGCAGCTTCCATCCCAGCCGATCGACCAGATTGATCAGTTCCGAATTACCGCAAGCATTTCCCGCTGGCGTCGAAAACACCACTGTCAGCCAGTCAAGACCGACGTCGAACCGCGAGACGATAGCGGCTGCATCGCGGTTGTAGCGGGCATCTTCCCGCAGCTCGGGTGCCCCGGCGTGCAGGCTGCCAATGTGCCGGCCCTGGCTTTGCCAAAACGCCAGAGCAAAAACGGCAAAGCCTGCAATGGTGACCCAGCGTGCAACGCGCGGCTTGGCCGTGGCCTGCATGAATGACAGCCAGCGCGCACGTTGCCCATGCTCGGCCAAGGCGCGTTGCGCCCAAGCGGGGCTGAAGTTGAAGTACGACGCCATCAAGGGCAGCATCATCAAGTTGGTGACAATCTTGTAGGCCACGCCGATGGCTGCCGCAATCGCCAGCTCATGGATCATCGGGATGGGGATCAACACCAGCGTGATGAAGCTGATGAATGCAGTCACCAGGGCCAGCGTGCCCGGAACCAGCAAGCTGGTGAAGCTGCGACGGGCGGCGGTATAGGTGTCGGCGCCATAAGCGATGTTGCGCAAGATGAAATTGATTTGCTGGATTCCGTGTGACACGCCAATCGCAAACACCAGGAACGGCACCAGCACGGCCAGCGGGTCGAGTCCGTAGCCCAGCAAATGCAAGGTGCCGAATTGCCAGACCAGCGAGGTCAGCGAACACACCAAGGCCAAAGCCGTCATGCGCCAGGAGCGGCAATACCAGTAAACCGCTAGCGCGGTCAGCACGAACGCCAGGCCAAAAAAACGAAAAAC
>JANXMO010000221.1 GCA_025354615.1 Burkholderiales bacterium
GGCAGGGTCGTATCGGGCTGTTGGCGGCTCGCCTTGCGCTCTTTCCGCCGCGGAGGGCCGCGGTTGCGCACCATCGGCTTCATTCAGCTGCCAACCCGCGCGCACCAGCACCGACACGAGTTGGTCAATGCCGCACGCTGCGGGGAATGGCTCCATCTTCAAAGTGGCGTGTTGCAACGGAAGCAATAGCTGTGCGGCGGCTTGTTCTGTAAAAGCTTGCACTTCTACGGGACTCAATGCGTGCGATTCGAGGTAAACGCGTTGACCCTGCCCACTTCTGGCGGTCACTTCAGCATATCCACTGAAAGGCAAGCCGCGGGCTGCTTCCAGCATGCCCCCACGCGGGTGGCGGGCCGTACTATGCAATGCCTGCCGTGATCTGTAACGCGCTGAATCTCGAGGATGGCTGCTATTGACCTGGGCTTCATGGACGCTTTCATGTGCAATCAACGCGGCCGAATCGCCGAAGGCCCGGGGGGTCACTTCCAGGCGTTTACTGCCGATGCCTTGTCGAAAATTTATTACGGCCGCGGTGTACATCTTCTCCGAGCGGTAAACGAGCGGAACCATCTGCTGCGACGGCATTCCGCTGTGCGCTGTCCAGCGGTTGCCGTGTTCGCCGGTCGACAGCAGCGCATGCAGGGTGTGGATGTCGGCGTTGCTCAAAGCCCTTTTCAAAGGTGTTTCCATCAGCAGCGAGGTGGCTTGCATCAGCTGCGCATAGGTCCAGTTGGCCTCCGGCGGCGGCATCCTGTCGGCGTGTGCAATGGCGGACAGCGCACGCCCCAGCGCCTGGCGGGGGCGGTTCCAGCCGTGTCCTTCGGGCAAGGCGGCGCTTGCGCCGTCTTTGCCAAGGTTTTTGACAATGCATTGCTCTTCGCGGCGCGCGGCGTCGATTGCGCTTTCCAGAGATTTCACCGTTCGCGGTGACAACGGCCCCCGGCTGGCCGACGCCGGCAGCCGCGTTGGCAACGGTGCCCGGGCTGGCGCTGAGTCAACCGTTGCCGCGGGCGGCTTGCCGCACCAGTGAGCCAATCGTTTCAACATGGGACAACCGCCGTCAACATCACGATGGCCCAACTCTATTCAGAGCAGATGCCGCTGTGCAGACGCAAGCGAAGCGATGTGCAGCCATGCGAAGCCGGCGCTTGCTTTAGGCGAATAACCGCCTCTACGACGCCTCGCGCAGCGTGACGAATTCCTCGGCCAGCGTCGGGTGAATGCCCAGCGTCGTGTCGAACACCGCCTTGGTGGCGCCGGCGCGCAGCGCCACGGCGAAGCCTTGCACCACTTCACCCGCGTCGGGCCCGACCATGTGCAGGCCGACGACGCGGTCGCTCGCCGCGTCGACCACCAGCTTGATGAGGCAGCGTTCGCTGCTGCCTGACAGCGTGTGGCGCAGCGGCCGGAATTCGCTGCGGAAGATGCGCACGCCGCCGTTGCAGCGCTCGCGCGCCTGCGCTTCGCTCCAGCCCACTGTGCCGATGTTCGGATGGGTAAAAACGGCGGTCGGAATCAAGTCATAGTCAACCTGGCGCGGCGGGTGGCCGGCGGCACTGCCGAACAGGTGGTCGACCAGCGCCATGGCTTCGGCCAGCGCCACGGGCGTGAGCTGCAGGCGGTCGGTCACGTCGCCCACGGCGTGGATGGAGTGCACGCAGGTTTGGTAGTTCGCGTTCACCGGGATGGCGCCGCGCTTGTCAAGTTCAACGCCCACTTCGGCCAAGCCCAGGCCGGCGGTATTGGGGCCGCGGCCGGTGGCGTGCAGCACGGTGTTTGCCGGCAACACCTCGCCGCTGGCCAGGGTGACATGCAACATGCCATCGGCGCTGCGTTCAATCGCGCTGACGGTGGTGTCAAAGCGCTGCGCCACGCCGTGCTGGCGCATTTGCGCGGCGGCGAAGGCGGCAACTTCTTGATCAAAGCCGGTCAGCACAGCCGTGCCGCGCACCAGCTGCGTGACCTGCGCGCCCAGGCCGGCAAAGATGGAAGCCATTTCGCAGGCGATGTAGCCGCCGCCCACCACCAGCAGGCGCTGGGGAAAGCGCGGCAAGTCGAACATGGCATCTGACGTCACGGCCCACTCGGCGCCGGGAAACACGGGCCATAGCGAATGGCCGCCCGTGGCAATCAGCACGTTGTGCGCCGTATGCGCCACGCCGCCAACCGTCACTTCCTGCGGGCCGGTCAGCTGCGCCCTGCCGTGGAAGAGGGCCACGCCATGGCGGCGCAGCAAGTCGTCGTAGATGCCGTTCAAGCGGCTGATTTCCCGCGCGCGCTGCGTTTTAAGCTGCGCCCAGTCGAACACCGGCGGTGCGTCGAAGCGCCAGCCGAAGCCGCGCGACTCTTCAAACGCGTCGGCGTAATGCGCCGCGTAGCTGTAAAGCTTTTTGGGAATGCAGCCCAGATTGACGCAGGTGCCGCCCAACGCGGCCATTTCCGCCACGGCCACGCGTGCGCCGCGCTGGGCGGCCATGCGGGCCGCGCGCACGCCGCCGCTGCCGGCGCCGATCACGAACAGGTCAAAGGGCGGTGTGGACATGGCGGCTCCTGTTGATCCGGCACATTTGAACTTGAATGCATGCCGGATGGCATTGGCTTCCTCTCTCTTTGGAAGAGGGTGGCGGTGAGGGCAGCAGTGCTGCCATGGCATCGCCCTGTTTGTGCCATGTGCCGCCCCTCACCCCGGCCCTCTCCCGCGGGCGGGAGAGGGAGTCGTCTTTCAAGTTCATTGATGCCGGCTCCTGGAAGTGGGGCGGTCAAGCGGTCAGGCTTTTTTCCAGCAGCTCGGCCACCAGGGCGTTGACGCCGCCCTCGTGCGCGGCAGCGCGCTGTTGCAGCTGCTGCAACAGCGCGCTGGGCAGTTTGCAGGCGAACGGCACCAGGCCGGCGGCGGCGTCACGCTTGCGCTGCTCGCGTTTTTCAGTGGCGACGGCGGCGCCCTGGGCAAAGCGGTCGGGCACGCCAGCGCCTTTCATCTGACCGCCGATTTTCAAAGCCTGCATTTTCTCGAGGTCGAATTTTTTCATGCTCATGGTGGGGGTCTTTTCAAAAAAGTAGGCCGATTGTGGCGCCCCGTTCGGCGACGGCCGGGGCCGTGAGTGGTGTAATCGCGCCCCACTTTGCCAGCGCGCGAGCGCAGCCCGCCCCATGGCCTTGAAAGCGACGATCCATAAAGCCACGCTGCAGCTGTCGGACATGGACCGCCAGGTCTATGGCGAGCACGCGTTGACGATTGCGCGCCACCCGTCGGAGACCGACGAGCGGATGATGATCCGCGTGCTGGCCTTTGCGTTGAATGTGCCGGCCAGCAGCGATGGCGGCGCGCTGGAGCTGGCCAAGAGCCTGTGGGACACCGACGAGCCCGACCTCTGGCAGCGCGATTTGACCGGGCAGGTGATGCACTGGATCGACTGCGGCCAGCCCGACGAGCGCCGCATCCTCAAAGCCAGCCCGCGCGCCGAGCGGGTTTCGGTCTACAGCTTCAGTGCCAGCACGCCGGTGTGGTGGCGCGGTATTCAAAACAAGATCAGCCGCACCCGCAACGTGGCGGTGTGGCAGATCGAGCCGGCGCAAAGCCAGGCGTTGGCCGCGCTGGCGCAGCGCAGCATGCAGCTGCAGGTCAGCGTGCAGGATGGCACCGCGTGGGTAGGCGAGGGCGAACGGACGGTGGAGATCACGCCGCTGCGGCTCAACGGCGGCGGTTGAGCCGTCCGTTCCCGGCAGCCCCTGGCGGCCCACGGCAAGGCGCACAATTTCCCGATGAACCCGCTTCCTCCCATCACGCACAACGCCGCGCGCGGCTGTTTCGAATGCCATGTCGACGGCCAGCGCTGCGTGGCCGACTACCGGCTGGACATCACGCCGCAGGGCCGGGTGATGCGCATGACGCACACCGGTGTGCCGCCTGCCCTTGAAGGCCGCGGTATTGCCGCGGCACTGGTGGCCGCCGCGCTCGCACACGCGCGCGCCAACGGCTTCGAAGTCGACCCGCAGTGCAGCTATGTGCGCCGCTACATGCAGCGGCATGCCGATACCCAGGCGCTGCTGTGGGCCGGTTGATGGCGCGCATTGGGCGTAGCCTGGCGCCGGCGGTCGTCGTCGTTCCTCTCTTTTTCACGAGCCTTGCCATGTCGCAAACACCGCCCGTCGTTCCTGCTGGACCCGCTGCCACCGCCGTCGATGACGACCCCTTTCTGTGGCTGGAAGAAGTCGACAGCGACCGCGCGCTGGCCTGGGTGCGCGAGCGCAATGCGCACAGCGAAGCGGTGCTGACCGCGCAGCCTGACTACGCGCCGATCCGCGACGAGCTGCTGGCGGTGCTGGATTCGAAAGACCGCATTCCCGCCCTCTCGCGCCGCGGCGATTGGTTCTACAACTTTTGGCAGGACGAGCAGCACCGCCGCGGCCTGTGGCGCCGCACCCTGCTCGCCAGCTACCGCCAGCCGCAGCCCGAATGGGAAACGGTGCTCGACCTCGACGCGCTGGCCGCGGCCGAAGGCGAGAACTGGGTCTGGGCCGGCGCGACCTGCCTGGGGCCGGACTATCGGCGCTGCCTGGTTTCGCTGTCACGCGGCGGCGCCGACGCGGCGGTGGTGCGCGAATTCGACACCGCCAGCAAGCGCTTCGTCGCCGACGGCTTCGTGCTGCCCGAAGCCAAGTCGGATGTCGAGTGGATCGACGCCGACACGGTCTACGTTGCCACCGACTTCGGCCCCGGCTCGCTGACCAACGCCGGCTACCCACGCGTCATCAAGTACTGGCGCCGCGGCACGCCCCTGGCGGCGGCGGCCACCGTGTTCGAGGGCGAAGCGGGCGATGTGTCGGCCAGCGTCACCGTCGACCCGACGCCCGGCTTCGAGCGCGTGTGGTTCACCCGCGCCACCGATTTCTATCACCGCCAGGTGTGGCTGCTCGAAAACGGCGAGCTGGTGCCGTTCGACATCCCGTCCGATGCCTCGTTCAGCTTCCTGCGCGACACGCTGCTGCTGCGCACCCGCAGCGAGTGGCAGCACGGCGACGGCGTGGCCGCGCAGCACTTCGCTGCCGGCTCGCTGCTGGCGGCCGATGCTGCGGCGTGGCGCCGCGGCGAGCGCCAGTTGACGCCGCTGTTCGAGCCGACCTCGACCCGCTCGCTGAGCAGCTACAGCACCACGCGAGACGCGGTGATCGTCAAGTTGATCGACAACGTCAGCAGCCGTCTGATGCTGTGGCGCAAGCAGGGCGCTGCAGTGTTCGCGCGCGGCACCATCGCCGCGCCGGGCAACGATGACACGCCTGGCACGCTGTCGGTCAGCAGCTTGCACGACCCGCAGATCGGCGACGACCCGCTGGCCAACCACTACTTGCTGAGCTACAGCGATTTCCTGACGCCCGAAACGCTGTTGCTGGCGGCCGATGGCGCCGCGCCCGAGCCGTTGAAGACGCGCCCGCCCTTGTTCGACGCCACCGGCAT
>JANXMO010000250.1 GCA_025354615.1 Burkholderiales bacterium
ATCCCTTCGGTGCGGCGCTGGAACAGCTCGGCGTCGCCTGGGTGCAGCAGGTCGATGAAGCTGCGGTTCAACAGTTCTCCTTCGGGTCGAGCCAGCAACAGGCACAGCGCTTGGTTCACTTGGTGCATGCTGCCGTCGGGGCGGACGATGGCCATGCCGATGGCAGCATGCGTGAAGGCGGCGGTAAAACGTTTTTGGTTGACGGCGGCTTCGGTTTGGGCCTGGGCGATCAGCGTTTCCTGCGCCTGGAGATCGGTTTCGTGGCGGCGCAGTGAGAGGTGGATCAACCCGACCACCGCCACTGCCACCACCGCTGACACCATGATGACCACCGGGCCGAACTGGCGGGCATTCATGACCAGCACGCCGGCAATCGCCGCTGACACCACATAGAGCGCTGCCAGCCAACTGTAGTTTTGCAGCCAGTCGCGCAAAGACAGGCGCTGCCGATTTTTGGCGGCCACCACGGCAAGCAACGGCAGCGTCGTGGCGGCAAAGTAAGGAAATGCCACGGTGCACAGGGCCGCAAAGCCAGACACGGCAAGATTTCCCCCCAAAGCGATTAAGCTTGAATAAACGAAGTGGTAGATCGTTCCACACCCCACCATCGCGGTGGCGGCCGCGGCCGGCGTGCTGATTCGGCTGGTGAGGCGTTTGGAGTTGCGAAACGCGGAAATGAGTCCTTCAGCACAAGCTGCCAAGGCTGCAGCGGGCGCACCGTGTAACGCTAGCAATCCAAAAACGAAAACGTCGGCAACGCCGATGAAATACTTTGTGCGCGGAATGTGGACCTGGAAGAAAGCCGCCAGGACGACAAAGCCGATCCATACTTGCACCTGTGCCAGTTCGGCCCATGGCAATATCATCAGCTTCATTACGGACCACCCGGCGCACAAGCTGCCCGCGGTCGCCAGTACCAGCCACAGGGCTATTGCGCTACGGTTGTAGTCGAACAAATGGCGCGAGACAAAACGTCTCCAGACGTCGGGAGCAGGCCCATCGGCTGGAGACGTGGTGGTTGACGACATCTGAGTACTCGGTAAAGACATGATTGCTTTATCGGCAAACGTCGGCACGAATCAAGTCAACATTCGTCTGTGTTGACTGGCGTGTCGTGTGCTGACGGCCGCGTCACTTGTCTCCCAGCATGTTTTTGCTGGCCAAAGATTCCGCCAGGGTAAAGCCTTCTGCCAAAGTGAAGCCTTCCGCCAGGGTGAAGCCTTCTGCCAACGTGAAGCCTTCCGCAAGAGTGAAGCCTTCTGCCAACGTGAAGCCTTCAGCGAGTGTGAATCCCTCCGCCAAGGTAAAGCCCTCTGCCAACGTGAAGCCGCTGTTGCGCACCATGCTTTGCTGGCCCAGCGCCAACCCTTCTGCATACACAAAACCGTCAGCCAGCGAATAACCCATGCGCAGCGCACGCCCATAGCCGCCGGCAATCTTGTCGGCCAGTTGGCGGGTCGGTGTGAACAAGCCCGTGCTTTGCGACAACCCATTGGCGCCCAACAAACCATCCAGCAGGCGCACCTGTGAGGTCAGCAGCAGCTGCTTTTTCACGTTGGTTTCAACAATCGAATTCAAACCGGTGGAGGAACTGAAATTCAAGGTGTTGCGTAACGCCACTCGGCGCACCCAGGTTAGGCCCGGGTCGTAGAGGGGCTGGAAAGTGGTGAACAGTGCATTGCCGCTGACCACGTGACTGCCACCGGCATAAGCAATGCGTCCCCAGTCAGCGCCTGGCATCGAGGTGTTGCCGGGGACTGTCTTGCCGGGCAGCATCAATGAATCGCCCGCTTTCAAGGTGCCCGCTGCCAGCGCTTTTGCGATGTCCGTGCGCATTTGCTGCGCTAGATAGACCGCGCCGTCGACGTTCAGTTGCCCTGCGCCCTGTTGCAGCAGGTTGGCTGCAGCCAGTGGCCGCGCGGTGTATTGCAAAATGGCCTTGACCAGCGGCGGCGTCAGCCCCGGGTTGGCTTGCAGCAACACGGCGGCGGCGCCCGCGACCGCAGGCGCGGCCACCGAACTGCCGCTGAGCTGCATCAGCTCTTTCTCCAGGTCTTGTGCGGCACCCAAGTCTTTGGCGCCTTGCATCAGTGCCGGGTAGGTGGTCGCCAACCAGTTGCCATAAGGCGCTGGCTGGCCGACCATGCTGGACGCGGCACCCAGCAGCCGATTGCCCGGCGCCACAAGATCGGGTTTGATGATGTTGTCGACCCAGCGCTTGCCGTTTGGCAAGTCGAGCCCGCCGCGCGTGGGGCCGCGTGAGCTGAAGGTGGTCATGATGTCGTCGTTGCGCTGGCCCGTGCC
>JANXMO010000259.1 GCA_025354615.1 Burkholderiales bacterium
GGTGCTTGTATTCGGTCTCGGCGATCAGCATGCCGGCCACGAAGGCGCCGAGTGCAAGCGACAGCCCTGCCTGCTCGGTCAGCCAGGCCAGGCTGAGCGTGACGAGCAGCAGGTTGAGGACGAACAGTTCTTCGCTCTTGCGCCGCGCCACCAGCGTCAACCACCAGCGCATCACGCGCTGGCCGCCCACCAGCAACAAGGTCAGCAGCACGCTGGCCTTCAGCGCGGCGATTGCCAGCGAACGCAGCAGCACTTCGGGTGACGAGCCCAGCGCGGGAATCAATACCAGCAGCGGCACCACCGCCAAATCCTGGAACAACAGCACGCCCATGACACAGCGGCCGTGCTCGCTTTCCAGCTCGAGCCGCTCAGCCAGCAGCTTGACCACGATGGCGGTACTGCTCATGGCCAGCGCGCCGCCCAATGCCACCGCACCTTGCCAGCCGATGCCCCAGCGCGGGCCCAGCGCCAGCCCCAGCCGGGCCGAGCCCCACACCAGCAAGGCATTGCCGCCAACGGCGACCAAGATAGTCAATGCGACCTGGCTCAACCCCAGGCCGAAAACCAGCCGGCGCATGCTGTTGAGCTTGGGCAGGTTGAATTCCAGCCCGATCACGAACATCAGGAACACCACGCCGAACTCGGCCAACGCGTGCACACCGGTCGAATCGCGCGCCAAGGCCATGGCGTTGGGGCCGATCGCCACGCCAACGGCCAGATAGCCCAACATCGGCGGCAGCCGCGCCAGGCGGCAGGCCACGACGCCGGCAACGGCGGCAACCAGGTACAGCAGTACAAGACCAAGTGTGTCCATCGCAGGCAGTGCGGCGGGCACGGGGCCGTGCCTACAATCCGCGCATCCTAAGGGAAGGCTTGCGTCCGGCAAGCTCCCGCGCTATTGCCGCCATGCTGCCACCACCTTTTTCCGTGCCACCGCCCGGTGCTTCTTTTGACGCCGACCGGGCGCTGCAACTGGCGCGGCAGACATTCGACATCGAGGCGCAAGCCCTGCTCGGCCTGAAGGCCCGCTGTGGCGACAGCTTTGCCCGGGCCGTTGAAACCGTGTTGGAGTGCCGCGGCCGGCTGGTGGTGATGGGCATGGGCAAAAGCGGCCATGTGGGCCGCAAGATCGCCGCAACGCTGGCGTCGACCGGCACGCCAGCGATGTTCGTCCACCCGGGCGAGGCCAGCCATGGCGACCTGGGCATGGTGACGCCGCACGATGTGGTGCTGGCGATTTCCAACTCCGGCGAAAGCGACGAGCTGGCGGCCATCATCCCGGCGCTGAAGCGGCTGGGCGTGCCGCTTCTGGCCATGACGGGGCGGGCGGAATCGACGCTGGCGCGCCACGCCGACTTGACGCTGGACAGCACCGTCGACCAGGAAGCCTGCCCGATGAACCTGGCGCCAACGGCCAGCACCACGGCGCAAATGGCGCTCGGCGATGCGTTGGCCGTTGCCCTGCTGGATGCGCGCGGCTTTCGCGAGGCGGATTTCGCGCGTTCCCACCCCGGCGGCAGCCTGGGCCGCAAGCTGCTCACGCATGTGCATGACGTCATGCGCAGCGGCGATCAAGTGCCCTGTGTCAGCCCCAGCGCGGCCTTCATCGACATGGTGCGCGAGATGTCGCACAAAGGCCTGGGCGCCACTGCTGTGGCCGATGAAGCCGGCCGGCTGGTCGGCGTGTTCACCGACGGCGACCTGCGCCGGCTGTTGGAACAGGGCCGTGACCTGCGCGGGCTGACGGCGCAGCAAGTCATGCACAGCCAACCGCGGCGCGTGCGCGCCGACGCGCTGGCTGTCGAAGCGGCCGATTTGATGGAGCGTCACCGCATCACCAGTGTGCTGGTGGTGGGTGACGATGACGAGCAGCTGGTCGGCGCCCTCAATTCAAACGATTTGATGCGGGCCAAGGTGATTTGATGATGGCGCAGCCCATTGGCGCAGCGGAAGGGGCAAGGGCAGCGGTACCTGCGGTTTCCTTTGCGCCCGAACTGCTGCACCGGGCACGCGGCGTTCGAGCTGTGATTTTTGATGTCGATGGCGTGTTGACGGACGGCCGGATCTACATCGGCGCTGACGGCGAGCAGTTCAAGGCTTTCAACACGCTCGACGGCCACGGCTTGAAGCTGCTCGCCCACCACGGCATCGAGCCGCTGGTGATCACCGGCCGGGATTCATTGGCCGTTCGCCGTCGGGTGGCCGACCTGGGCATTCGGCACGCAATCTATGGCGCAGCCGACAAACTTGGCGCGGCGCGGCAGTTGCTGCAGGCGCTGCAGCTCGACTGGCCCGCACTGGCGGCCATGGGCGACGATTGGCCGGACT
This sequence comes from Burkholderiales bacterium, assembly GCA_025354615.1. Classification (GTDB taxonomy): domain Bacteria; phylum Pseudomonadota; class Gammaproteobacteria; order Burkholderiales; family Burkholderiaceae_C; genus JANXMO01. Next base: position 2,329 of record JANXMO010000259.1, read on the forward strand.
TGCCGCTGCTCGCCCGTGCCGCATTCGCCTGCGCGCCAGTGAATGCGCATGCGCAGGTCAAGGCCATCGCCCATCACGTCACCACCACAACGGGTGGCCACGGCGCCGCGCGCGAATTGTGTGATCTGTTGCTGTGTGCCAGTGGCGCCTATGAACGGGCGTTGCAGGAACACCTGACCACGCTGGATGGTGGCGCCGGGTGATGAGCGATCCACGCGCAACAGCGGCCGTCATCACCGTTAGACCCACCACAGCCGAAAGCGCTGGCAAGACCACACGGCGGTTGGGGCATGTCACCGGCTTGCGACAGGTGGCCGATGCCGTGTCGGCGTATTTGCCGTTGGTCGTGATGGGCTTGTTGGCGCTCGGCACCTGGTGGCTGGTCAAGAACACGCCGTTGGCCGACGCCCTGCACACCGCGTTGCCGTTGCGCCACGAGCCCGATTACGCGATGACCCATTTCACCTTGCAGCGGTTTTCAGCCGACGGACACCTGCGCACGCAGCTCAGTGGTGCTGCATTGCGCCATTTTCCTGACACGGATACGCTGGAAATCGAGCAACCGACCATTCGGTCCACGCCCGTTGAAGGCGGCATGACGCTGGCCAGCGCGCAGCGCGCCGTAAGCAACGGCGACGCATCGGAAGTCCAGTTGCTAGGAAGTGCCCGTGTGCTGCGGCAGCCGCCAAGCGCACCCGCAGCCGGTGCTGCAAGCGCCGTGGCACTTGAGTTCCGCGGCGAGTTTCTACAAGCGTTTTT
>JANXMO010000261.1 GCA_025354615.1 Burkholderiales bacterium
TGCACTACACCGACCCGCCCAGCCTGCTCAGCGCGCCGCAGGCCCGCGGCTGGGTGCGCGGCCTGCTCGACGCGCCGCGCCATTGGGCGGCTGAATACGCGATGCGCCGCGGCATCCGCCAGGCCGAGCGCTGCCTGACGATGACGCAGGCCAACGCGCACGAACTGCAGGCGCTCTACCAGCAGCCGTTCGGCGTCGTTTACCAAGGCGGGCTGGCGCCGCCGGCCACGGCTCAGGGCGATGCGGCCCGCGCCCGCTGCCAGGGCAACGAAGTCGTCGTTTTCTCGCTGTGCCGCCTGAATGCGTCCAAGCACCTGGACTGGATTCTTCACGCCGCCGCCCAGTGGCAGCGCGGCCCGGGGCAAGCCGCCGGCGCACCGCGGCTCAAGATCGTGCTGGCCGGCCAGGGGCCGGAAGAGGCCGCGTTGCGCCAGCTGGCTGAGCGGTTGGGCCTGGGCGCGCAAACCGAATTCCCGGGCTTTCTGAGCCAGGAGCAGGTCGAGCCCTGCTACGCCCGCGCCGACATCGTCGCCGTGCCCGGCCGCCAGGGCTATGGCCTGCCGGTGCTCGAAGCGCTGTACCGCGGCATTCCGGTCGTCATGAGCCGCGAATCCCGCGTGTCGGAAATTCTCGAAGACCACCCGCTGGTTGCGCTGTGCAGCCACACCGCCGAGGCCTTCGCCGCCGCTTTCGAACGCCACCTGCACGCCATGCAGCAACCCGACGCCGCCGTGCCTGTGGATGCCGCCGCGCTGCCCACCGAAGCCGGCTGGGGGCACGACATCGGCGTGCACTGCCAGTGGTGGCCAGCGGCAGCAACTGCAGCACGATGATGAAAACGGTTTTGTTCCTTGGCAGCCCGGGCGGCACCAGCGGCCACCGCGCCGCCGCCTTCAAGCGTTTGGGCTTTGCGGTCACCGTGCTCGACCCGGCCGCATTTGCGCCCCGCAGCCGCTGGGCGGGCATTGCCGAATGGAAGCTGGCGCCCGAGGCCGTGGCCTGGGTCGTCAAGCGCCGCCTGCTCGAAGCGGTGGCGGGCCAGCGCTTCGATCTGGTGTTCGTCGACAGCGGCTCGCTGGTATCGCGCGGCTTGCTGCAGGCGCTGCGCCGGCAGGCCTGCCACCTCGTCAACTACAACCATGACGACCCCTTCGGCCCGCGCGACTGGGTGCGTTTCCGCGCTTACCGCGCGGCCGTCAGCGCTTATGACCTGGTCGTCGTCGTGCGCCAGCCCAATGTGGCCGAAGCTAAAAGCTGCGGCGCCCGCGACGTGCTGTTGACCTACCGCACCGCAGACGTCATCGCCCACCAGCCGCTGCCGCTGCCCGAGGCACTGCGCGCGCGCTGGGCGTCCGACGTGCTGTTCGTCGGCACCTGGATGGGCGCGCGCGGGCAGTTTTTGCTCGAACTGATGGCGCACGGCGTGCAGCCGGCCATCTACGGCAATTCCTGGCAGAAAGCGCCCGAATGGCCGCAGCTGCGCGGATGCTGGCGCGGCCCTGGCGTTGACGGCGACGACTATTGCCATGCCATCCAGTCGGCCAAGATCTGCCTCGGCTTCCTGTCCAAAGACAACCGCGACCTGCACACCACCCGCTCGCTCGAAGTGCCGCGCTTGGGCGGCCTGTTCTGCGCCGAACGCACGGCCGAGCACCAGGCGCTGTACGCCGAAGGCATTGAAGCCGTCTACTGGCGTGACGCCGCCGAATGCGCTGCCCAGTGCCTGCGCCTGCTCGCCGACGAACCGCTGCGCCAGCGCATCGCCGCCGCCGGCCAGCGCCGCGCGCTGCAAGACAGCCACACCAACGACGCCCTGATTCTGAAAATCATCGACCGCCTGAACGAGAAAACCGCCTCCGCATGAAGATCCTGGCCTTTGAAACCCACCCCATCCAGTACCGCGCGCCCATCTTCAAAACCTATGAAGAGATGTTCCCCGGCCAGCTCGAGGTCGTCTACGCCAGTGATTTTTCGATCAAAGGCTACAAAGACGAAGGCTTCGGCACCAGCGTTTCATGGGACGTGCCGCTGCTCAGCGGCTACCGCAGCACCGTGCTCAAACTGCTGCGCCCGGCCGGCGCCACACGCTGGCACGGCCTGGGCGGCGAGGGCGTGGGCGCGCTGATCGAGCAGCGCCAGCCTGACGTTATTTTGATGAGCTCGCTCGGCTACATCTACAACTGGACCGTGCTGCGCCACGCCCGGCGCCTGCGCATCCCCGTCGTGCTGCGAGTTGAAACGCAAGACCGCGCCTTTGACCGCGGCCCCCTCAAAGCGCTGCTGCGCTCGCTCATCTACCGCGCCGCTTACCATTTTGTGGCCGGCGCGCTCTACATCGGCGAACTCAACAAACAGCACCTGTTGAAACACGGCTTCAAGCCGGCCCAGCTGCTGCCTGCACGCTATTGCACTGCCAACGCCTATGCCAGCCTGACCGTGGCGCAGCGCCTCAGCCAGCGCCAGGCGCTGCGCCAGCAATTGAACATCGACGAGGCAGCCAACGTCGTCGCCTTCGTCGGCAAGCTGATCGACAAGAAAGACCCAGCGCTCATCCTCAAAGCCCTCAAACAGCTGCCGCTCGACGTGGCGCGCCGTACCACCTGCT
>JANXMO010000273.1 GCA_025354615.1 Burkholderiales bacterium
CGAGGGGCTTGTTCAGCGTTTCCTTAAACGCATAACAAGGAGGAGATCACGGCGTATTTCGTCACGGATGTGCTTGGCACAGTTGGTTACGGATTGCGTGTTTGGATCGATACTTTGTACATAGTGAAGTTGCGGGGGTGGCATCAGGCCAGTCGCAGCGTAGGAGAGACCGCGGGGGTGGCTGAAAGCCAGTCGCGAAAACCACTGAAACCGCTGCTGTCAGGTGGCGTTCACCCCGAGGACAATTCAATGAAACATCCCCTTGCGTCCACCGCTGTGGCGTACCCCCGCGGGCTGCGCAATGCGCTGATGGCCGGCGCGCTCTTGATGTTGTTGACGGCACTGCTTGTCGTCTGCCCATCGGTACACGCCCAAGCGCTTTCAACCAAAATTGCACGTGATTTGCAAAGCGTTTTGGCCGCACCTACAACGCCTGTCATCACCTGGGCACGTGACGTCAACGGCGTTCGCATGGTCAAGGTGCTGATCGTCAGCAACAGCACCGATCCGGAGTTGAACAGCTTGCGTTCCGCCGTGATGAGTGCGGGCGGCTCCATCTACTATCGTTACACCTCTGTGTTGGCCCTCGCCGCAATGGTGCCTGCCAGCAAGATCAACGGCTTGGCAGCGCGCAGCGACGTACAAGGTATTTCGCCGAACCGGCTGATGTCTCGCGCGGCCAGCACACTGGAAACCGCTACTGGCGTCGGTGCATTGCGCCACACGGGAGGAATGAACTACGGCGCCATCGCGGGTGTCACGGGCCGCGGCGTGGGTATTGCGGTGCTCGACTCTGGTATTTCATGGCAGCACGACAGCTTCCGCGGTGACAACGTCGGCGAAAGCCGGGTCCGTGAAACCATCAACTTCACCAAAGCAGGTGACGCCGTTCGCGCTGGTGTAACCGATTGGAAAGCGGGTATCGACGTGTCGGCTGCGCTTTACCCCAGCAGCCCGACGCTGGCCAGCTTCGACCGGATGACGCAAGATGGTTCGGCACCCAAGGCAGACCGTTACGGCCACGGTTCGCACGTCGCGGCCGTTGCGGCAGGCCGCAAGGTTCAGACATCACGCGTCGACACGACCGGCATTGCGCCGAATGCCAATCTGTGGGATATCCGCGTACTCGATGACAACGGCTATGGCCAGTTGTCTGACGTGTTGGCGGGCATTGACTGGGTCATCTACTACGCCCGCGGGCGCAACCTGCGCGTCATGAACCTGAGCCTGGGTGCGGACTCTTCCGAGTCTTACCTGACCGATCCGCTGGCGCGTGCCGTGCGCAGTGCCGTGGCGCACGGCATCGTGGTGGTTGTGGCCGCAGGCAACTTTGGGCTGAACGCAAAAGGCGTCGAGAACTACGGCACCATCAGCTCGCCGGGCCACGAGCCCAGTGTGATCACGGTTGGCTCAGTCAACATGAAGGACACGCTGAGCCGCAAAGACGACGTCGTCAACAACTTCAGCTCGCGCGGGCCGACACGGGGTTCAATCGTTGATGCCAAAGGCGTTCGACAGTACGACAACCTGCTCAAACCCGATTTGGTGGCACCCGGTAACCGCATCGTGGCGGCGATGGGCGAAGATACGGTGGCAGCCGGTGGCCGCTGGAACAGTCTGGCCATCAACTACCCCGAGCTGACCAACATTCCCGGCGTCAAGCAATCGCAAGACAGAGGTTTGATGATGCTCAGCGGCACATCGGTCTCGGCCCCCGTCGTCACGGGTGCCGTGGCGCTGATGATTGAAGCCAACAACAGCCTGACTCCGCCGATGGTCAAGGCCATCCTGCAGTACACCGCGCAGATCCTGCCCAATGCCAATCTGCTGCAGCAGGGCGCGGGGATGCTCAACATTGAAGGGGCCGTGCGCCTGGCTGCTTCGCTGCGCGCCGATACGCTGGTGCGCCTGCAGGACGGCTCCATCCCAGCCGGCGACTCCTTGTTGACTTATCCCGGTGCACCGCTGCCCCAGCCGAAAACGACCTTCAACGGCGAAACCTTCAATTGGGGCCGTTTGGTTTTCGTGGGGGGCAACCGGGTGGTGACTGGCGATGCCTTGTTCAGCAAATGGCAGCCATGGTATGACCCAAAGTTCTTATGGGTACGCAACAGCGTCAAACGCCTTGATGTCCGCTACTGGCCCAATACGGGTGATTTGTATCCAATGGCCGTCATGACCAGCGCGGCGCCCAACATGCGGTTGATGACCTCTGGCGTGGTCTCGTTGGTTGAATTGATGGGTGCTTCTTCTCAGCGCGGCAAAACCGGTTTCTTTACACCGGTGGCATCGCTGTCTTCGTGGATCTCCAGCGGTAAAACACTGAGCCAGGGTCTGGTACTGAGCGAAGGGCTGGTGCTCAGCGAGGGCCTGGTCATGAGCGAAGGTTTGGTGCTCAGCGAAGGGCTGGTGCTCAGCGAAGGCCTGGT
>JANXMO010000419.1 GCA_025354615.1 Burkholderiales bacterium
TTTCGAGAATGTCCTGCGCCTGGATCTCGCTGAAACTGCCAAATATCAGCCATGCAGTGCGTCTGTTGAAATCATTTTTGTTAACGTTAATGCACAATCTACTTTGTTGCTTGGTCAGGCTCGCGGGGCTGCATTGGCAGCGTTGGTGATGAACGGTCTCGAGGTTGCAGAATACACTGCTCTTCAAATGAAGAAGGCTGTTGTTGGTCATGGTCACGCGCACAAAGAACAAGTGCAAGAAATGGTCATGCGTCTACTTAAATTACCAGGTTTTCCTGGAAAAGATGCTTCCGATGCGTTGGGTCTAGCGATTTGCCATGCTCATGCAAGTGGATCATTTGCTGCAATGGCGAAGAATGTAACCCTTGCTCGTAAGTCCCATGCGCAATTCAAAGCCGGTCGGACTTATTAATTTATTCTTTATTTAAGTCATTTTTACATTTGTTTTTTGGAATTTTCTTCAAAACAATCTGCAAAAGTAAAATATAGCGACGCGTAGAAAACGGTGGAAAATACCAAGCTTGCAGGTAGTGCAACCAATCCAATCAGCTGTGGCTGGTTTAAAAACAAAAAGAAAATGTTTACTAGCAATCCAAATGTTGCTATTACAACGCCCCAAGTTAGTCCATAAACTGTAAAGGCGGCGCGGTTATGCCAGCAGGCGACAGTGCTAAAGAAAAGTGATTTGATCCAATTTTGATTGCCCCAGTGCACAAGTGCAGGCGCATACCAAAATGGCAGTGAAATCAGACTTGCAAAGCTCAAGCGTAATAAGAGGCCAATTGCAAGTCGTGGATCTGCAGCCATTTCCTCAATTTGCTTCACGTCTGGTTTGCCGCTCAGTACTGCTTTCTCAAACGCTTCCACAGCGCCGCTATCGGCCCATCCACTGATAGCGATTACGAGTAATGTGATGGTTGCATACACCAATCCAAGTCGTATCATGGAAAAAGCTTGTGGCCGCCCGGCACGTAGAGGTTCTAAAAATACGTTGGGTGATATTGGCTTGTTTAACAGCGCACGCTGCGTGGCGACAATAAAAGCCTGTGTCACCAACGGCAGCGCAATCAGTACCAACATCACGCCTATGCCAGGTAGCAGCATCAAGGCTGTCAAACCAAACAGAAAAATGCTGAATAACGAGGCGTAGGCCAGTGGGCGCCGCAGCACTATTTGAAACCCGCTGCGCACCCATTGAGCGCCTTGTTTTGCTGGGACCAGGCGCAACTTCACGGTGTTGCTGCCCTTATGTCTGTGGCATCGTCTAGTGTTTCTTTGCGCAAATAATGCCAAGGCGCTTCAATACGCTGAGAAAGCACGCGTTCAAAATGAAGCGGGTCATGTGCTGTGAGCACCTCCGCGCGGCGCGGTAGATATATATCCCATAGGCGGGAAAGCCAAAATCGGAATGCAGCCGCACGTAGTAGTGCTGGCAGCAGGCGTTGCTCGCCTGCATCCAATGGCCTGACAAAGTCATAAGCCGCTACAAAGGCTTGCGCACGGTCTTCGTCGAGCACGCCAGTGGCCACATCAATACACCAGTCGTTGAGACATACCGCCAAGTCGAACAGCAAGGTGTCAACGCCGGCGAAGTAAAAATCAAAGAAGCCGCTGAGTTGATCACTGCCCGTGTTGTCGTCGAACAGCACGTTGTCACGAAACAGGTCCGCATGAATCACGCCTCGCGGTAGCGCCGCATAGGCGGGCGAAGATGCCAATTGGTGCTGAAAGGCCAGTTCGGCTTTCATCAAACCTCGTTGCGTATCGTCGAGGTAGGGCAGTACCAGGGGAACCGTCTGTGTCCACCAAGCCAGCCCGCGCAAATGCGGCTGCTGATGCCGATAGTCAAGCGCCGCCAAATGCAGCTGCGCCAACATGGCTCCCACTTGGGCGCAATGTTCAGTAGTGGGTGCAAAGCGGGTGCTGCCGCGCAGTCGGTTGACCACCGTTGCCGGTTTGCCGCACAAACTGTGGAGGATGTCGCCGTTGGCGTTGCTGCGGGGTTCTGGTACACAAATGCCGCGGTGGGCCAGGTGCTGCATCAAATGCAAGTAAAACGGAAGTTGCTCAAAACTTAGCCGCTCGAACACCGTCAGTACATAGCGGCCTTGGGTGGTGTCGGCAAAATAGTTGGTGTTTTCAATGCCGCCAACACATCCTTCCAGGGTGTTCAATG
>JANXMO010000285.1 GCA_025354615.1 Burkholderiales bacterium
AGCAGGCTGAGCTGCCAAGCGCCGTAGACAGCCACTGCCAACGTCATGAAGAGCACCATCCATCGGGCGCGAACGACGCCCTTGAGTAGAGCTTCGATCATTTGTCTTCTCCCGCGTTCTTCATGGCCTCAGCCTTGAGAAGGAACGCATTGCGCGTGGCCACCTGCTGGTTGGCCTGCAGGCCGCTGACAACCTGCGCCAAGCCCCCGCTGCGCACGCCCACGTAGACCGGCTGCATGCGGAAGCCTTCGGCTGTACGCACGAACACGGCGTCACGGCCGTCCAGGCTCTGTACAGCCTCTTCTGGTACTGCCACACCAGGTTGGCTAGCATCACTGCGCGCATGCAGGCGGACCTGCACTCCTTCACCTGCGAGCAGCGCTTGCGCGCCCGGGCCCGCGTTCGGAACGAGCACGACCGTGGCAGCTCGCGTCGAGGCGTTGACACCCGGCGTGAGACCGCGCACGGTGGCCGGAACCGGCTTGCCCGAGCGCGATAGCACCGTTGCAGCATCACCGACAGCCACGCGACGCAGGTCTTCCGCCGTCAGCGGCGCTTTGATCTGGACTGCGCCCGGCATGGCCACGCGGAACAGCTCCACGTCCGGCGTCACGCGCGCGCCCACCAGGGCAGTGCTTGATGTCACGCGCCCGGCGATGGGCGACACGATGGCGAGCGTGCGGCCATCGTTGCCCACACGAGCGGCGCCCGCCACCGCCGCGGCACGCTGAGCCTCGGCCTCGGCCACATCGACGTCAGCCTGCGCGGCTTCCAGGGCTTGGCGTGGCGTCACGCCCTGGTCAAAAAGACTCTTCTCGCGTGCGAGGGTCTTGCGAGCCAGTTCCACCTTGGCCTGCGCCACGCGGCGATCGCTGACCATGGAGGCAGCTTCCAAGCTCTCGATGCTGGCCAACACATCGCCGGCGGCCACCGTATCGCCGAGCCGGCGCATGACGCGAACCAGTGTGCCGTTGGCGCGGCTGACGACCGCAGCCTCCGCACCCGGTGCAGCGGAGACGACGGCAGGGAGCAGCAACTCGTTGCGCACATCGGAGGCCGTAGCAGTCTCGACACCGATGTTGGCTGCGGTGACGTACTCAGCCGGGATCTTCAGCTCGGGCGCCTCCCGCTTGGGCGCGCTGGCGGCAGCCGCTTCTTTCACGGCCGGCTCGGCCTGCTTCGGTGCCGACCGACTCGCCACGAAGTAGCCCACTCCGGAAGCGCCGACGATGGCGGCTGCGACCAAAACATGGTTGAGCGTGAATTTGCTTGTCATTGTGGTTCTCCAAACGCAAGGCGTCCCTCGGCTTGCGCCAGCGCAGCCAGGGAGCGGACACGCGCCAGGCGGGCGTCGATGGTTAAACGTTGCGCTTCTGAGTAGGCGCGGCGCGCGAACAGCAGCTCGACCAAGGAAGTTCGACCGGCGTCGTAGCCGATTCGGCCGAGTCGATAGCCTTCTGCCGATGCGCGCTCGCCTTCGAGCGCGGCCTCCAATTGCCCTTGTGCCGCCTGCAGCTGCGCTTGTGCCGAGCGGCGCGCCGCGGTGGTCTCAAGCCTGGCCGCCAGCACGCGCGCGTCGGCCGCCTGCACGCGCTGGCGCGCAGCGGCAATCGCGTCCCGATTGCGATCGAACAGGGGAATCGAGGCAGACAGGCCAAGCACATAGCCGTTCTGCGACGTCCAGGCATAGCGCCGCACGCCCGCCGTCACGCTGAGGTCGGGAATCCAGCGGCGCTCCTCAACCTGCAGGCGCGCCTCGGAGGCTTCCCGCTCGGTTTGAGCCACGCGCAGTGTTAGGAACTCGTCAGCCGCCGCACCGCGCTCTGCAGCGGTGGTGAACAACGAGCCGGCAACGCCGGAAAAGGGCTCCTGTGCGCCGACGAGCGCCGACAACTCTTCGAGGGCTTGGGTGAGGTCGGCTGCTGCGGCTCGCTCGGCACCGCGGGCAGCGGCCGCACCAGCTTCGGCCTGGGCGACGCGCACTGCGGCTTCCTTGCCGGCCTCGACCTGCGCACGTGCCGCGCGTAAATCGTCACTGGCGCGGGCAAGTTCTTCGCCGGCAACACGCTGCCGAGCCTGTGCGGCCTCGACGGAGCCGTAAGCCAAGGCCAGCTTCGCCGCCCAAATTATTTCGGCTTCGCGCCGCCTTGCCTCTGCAACGTCGGATTCGCGGTCGGAGACAGCGATGCGCGACGCTCGCTTACCGGCCAGCTCCAGCGGCTGGCTGATCGAATAGGTGGTCTGGCGCGGGCTCTGGCCGCCGTTGGCAGGCGCGCCCAGGTCTTCGGCTTGTGCATCGAGCCTGGGGTTCAGCCACTTGCGGCTTTG
>JANXMO010000298.1 GCA_025354615.1 Burkholderiales bacterium
CCTCTCCCGCGGGCGGGAGAGGGAGTTGACGCTCCGCTGAAAACCGATCAAGTTTTTCGACATCGGCTTATCAACAGATGAGCCCTGCCTTGCCTTTGGTGCCTGCTGCTGCGCGTCCGCCTCGGCTGGGGGTGGACTTTCATGTGTGGGACAACCTGTTTCAGGGCTCGCGCAGTCATCTGCTGGGGATGTACAGCGCGGCGATTCGCCAGGCACCTGACATTGAATTTGTGTTTTTCCTGAACGACCCGGCCAGCCTGCGCAACGCGCACCCCGAATTTGCGTTGCCGAATGTCACGCTCGTCAAAATGGCGCGCTGGCCAGCGCCGTTGCGTCTGGCGCTGCAGCTGCCAGCGCTGCAGTGGCGGCACCGCATCGACCTGCTGCACATGCAATACCGCTTGCCGCTGCTGCGTTTTGGCGCCTGTGCCTGCACCATTCACGATGTGCTGTTCGAGAGCCACCCGCAGTTTTTCCCTCGCTCCTTCATCTGGCAATCGCGCTGGTCTTACCGGCAAGCGGCACGGCACGCGGCGTTGTTGATGACGGTCAGCGACTACTCGCGCCGCGAAATGGCCCGCCACCTGGGCGTGCCGGTGAGCCGCATCGCGTTGACGCCCAACGCAGTCGACGCCACGCGCTTCCATGCCGACCGGCAGCAGGGCGCCGACGCCGTGCGCCACCACGGCCTCACACCTGGCGGCTATTTGCTGACCGTCGGCCGGCTGGAGCCGCGCAAAAACCAGGCGCTGTTGATCGAGGCCTATGCGCGGCTGGGCCCGCAGGCGCCGCCGCTGGCGATCGTCGGGCAGCGCGACTTTCAATATGGCGCGGTGTTTGAGGCCATCGAGCGGCTGGCGCTGGGCTCGCGCGTGCGGCTGATCGAGACGGTCGACGATGCGCAATTGCCAGCGTTGATGCGTCATGCCTTGCTGTTCGCCTACCCGAGCGTGGCCGAAGGCTTCGGCATGCCGGTGCTCGAGGCGATGGCCAGCGGTGTGCCGGTGCTGGCTTCGCACAGCACGGCCTTGCCTGAAGTGGCGAGCGATGCAGCCGAGCTGCTGCCGCCCGAATCGGTCGACGCCTGGGCGACCGCGTTGCAGCGGCTGATCGACGACCCGCTGCGCCGAGCGGCCTTGGTCAGCGCCGGCCTGGCCCGCGCGCAGAGCTTCCGTTGGGAAGACGCCGCGGCCGTGCTGCTGGACAATGCCCGCGCCCTGTTTTCAACCTCGCCTCCTGGAACCCGCCATGTTGCAATTTGACCGCCTGGAAGCCGATGCCGAGGCGCTGGCCCAGCGTTTTGCTGGCGCCACGCCGTTCGAGCACATCGTCATCGACGACATGTGCGACGCCGCCGAACTGCACGCGCTGTGGCAACAGGTGCCTGACCCGCTGGCGCAGCAGCTCAACAAAAGCCGCGACTACATGTTTGCGCGCAACAAATACGAGAAAAGCGGCTTCAAAGACATTGCACCGCCATTCGCCGCACTGCATGCCGACTTGATGAGCGAGCGCTTTCAGCGCCTGCTGCAACGCATCACCG
>JANXMO010000310.1 GCA_025354615.1 Burkholderiales bacterium
CAAGGCTTTGCAGGCGCTGCTGGCTGCGCCAGGCGATGGCCAGTGCGGCCACGGCGGCCAGCGCCAGCGCGGCAATCGCCCAGGGCAGCCAGCGCAGGCGGCGCAACGGCATTCGCATGGCAACCGGCCGTGGCACCGGCAAGGTGTTGCCCGTGCCCGGCACCGGCTGATCGGAAAAAGAAGCGTCGCTCAAGATGGCAACGATTGTAGGCAGGCCACGACCGCCGGCAGCGCCGGCCGGCAGACGTCGACCCGACCAAAACCAGCGCCCCGCGCCCGCTCGGCAATCCGGTGATGCGACGCCACTGCGCGTGCTGCGTGCCACGTGGCCTCGGGTAACGCCGCCATCAAGTGGCCGATCGCCTGCGCGCTGCTGAACAGCCAGCAGTGGCGGACCGGCGCCGCGGCGGCGTCAAGCGCCAGCGCGTTTTCGGCGGCGCTCCACCGCGGCGGCACGCGCCGGTAAGCGGCCACGGTGGTGATTCGGGCGCCAGCGGCGCGCAAGGTGTCGGCCAGCCATTCACGCCCGCCATCACCGCGCACGAACAGCACGTGGCGGCCGGCCCACTGCTGCTGCTTGAGTTGTTCGAACAAGGATTCGGAATCAAACTGCGCAGCGTCGGCGGCCGGCTCGATCACGCAATCCGCCGGCACGCCGCAGCGGCGCAAGGCCTGGGCCGTGCCCGGCCCGGGCGCGGCCGCTTGAACGCCGTGCGGCCAAGCCAACGCCGGCGGGCCCAGCGCAAAAAACTGCGCCACCGCGCTGGGGCTGACGAACACCACCAACGCCTGCTGCGGCAACCGCTGCCAGGCGGCCTGCACGGGCGCCGGGTCGGCCGCGGCCACGGCCATCAACGGCAGCGCCACGGCGTCAAAGCCCTGGCAACGCAAGTCATCGACCCACTGGCCGGCCTGCGCCACGGGGCGGGTGACGATGACGCGCACGGCAGGCTTGGAAAAAGGCAGGACGCGGCTGACGGCTGGTTCAGCCGCCGGCCAGGTAAGCGGCGGCGCCGGCCTGCTGCAGCTGCAGCGCCACTCGCTCGCCCAGTGCAATGGCCTGCGGAACATCGGCCGCCGGCGCGCGGGCCTGGGCGTGCAGCAATGGCCGTATTTGACCGGCATGGCCAACCGTCTTGACCTCGCCGTCAGCCGCACCGAGCACCGCGCGCAGCCACAGTACCGGCTCGCCGCCTGGCACGGCTTCAAATTCGGCATACGCCCCCAACGGCACGCTGCAGCTGCCGCCTAAGGTGCGTGACACCGCGCGTTCGGCTTCCACCGCCAGCGCCGTCGGGCGGTGCGACAGGCCGGCCAACTGAGCCAGCAGGCCGTGCGCGTCTGCCCGTATTTCCAGGCCCAGCGCGCCCTGGCCGGCGCAAGGCAGCATGTCGGCCGGGTCAAACAGCGCGTTGATGCGTGCCGCCAGGCCCAGTCGATTCAGGCCGGCCGCAGCCAGCACCAGTGCGTCAAAGCCGCCTTCGTCGAGCTTGCGCAGCCGCGTGTCGAGGTTGCCCCGCACCGGCTCGATGGCCAAGTCGGGGCGGCAGGCCTGCAGCTGCACACAGCGGCGCAGGCTTGAAGTTCCTACCGTCGCGCCCGACGGCAGCGCATCGATCGACGCAAAGCGGTTTGACACCCAGGCATCGCGCGGGTCTTCGCGCTGCAGCACGGCGGCCAGCGCGAAGCCGGGTGGCAGGTCCATCGGCACATCTTTGAGCGAATGCACAGCCAAGTGGGCGCGGCCGGCTTCCAGCGCCATTTCCAATTCCTTGATGAACAGGCCCTTGCCGCCGATTTTTGACAGGCTGCGGTCGAGGATTTCGTCGCCCCGGGTGGACAGCGGCAACAGCTGCGTGTCAACGCCCAGCCGTTGCTGCAACAGCTGCTGCACATGCTTGGCTTGCCACAGCGCGAGCCGGCTTTCACGGGTCGCAATGAGCAGGGGTTCAGTCATGCGCAGAATGCTAGCAGGCGCCTTTGTTTCGCCCGCGGCTTGGCAGCGGCGCCATCAACCCCTTCCCAACGGACTTTCCCATGGCACGACGCTCCCCCGTTTCAGATGACGCTGACAAGAACCGCCCGCTGGTCGAAGACATCCGGCTGCTCGGGCGCATCCTCGGCGATGTGATCCGCGAACAGGAAGGCGGCCCGGCGTTCGATCTGGTCGAGCGCGTGCGCCAGTTGTCGGTCGCGTTCCGCCTGAAGCGCGATGCGCAAGCCGGCCGGGCGCTGGACCGCTTGCTCAAAACCCTGTCGGCCGATCAGACGGTCAGCGTGATCCGCGCCTTCAGCTACTTCTCCCATCTGTCCAACATCGCCGAAGACCGCCACCACGTGCGTCGCCGGGAGCACCATGAGCAAGCCGGCCATCTGCACGAAGGTTCGCTGGCGCTGACGTTCGAGCGGCTGGCGCAGGCCGGCGTGTCGACGGAGCAAATTGCACAGACGCTGGCGCGCGCTTGCGTTTCACCCGTGCTGACGGCGCACCCGACCGAGGTGCAGCGAAAAAGTATTCTTGATGCCGAGCGCGACATCGCCCATCTGTTGACGG
>JANXMO010000320.1 GCA_025354615.1 Burkholderiales bacterium
CGCTGACCCGCGTCATCGAGCACCGCGAAATTTTCCATGACGAAATGGTCGATTTGATGCGCCGCATCATGGGCGGGAAAATGTTGCCGGCCATGATGGCGGCGCTGCTGGTCGGGTTGCGGGTCAAAAAAGAAACGATCGGCGAGCTGACGGCTGCGGCGCAGGTGATGCGCGAATTTGCAACGCCCGTTGCGGTGGCCGACCGTCGGCATTTGGTGGACATCGTCGGTACCGGCGGCGACGGCTCGCACACGTTCAACATTTCCACCTGCAGCATGTTCGTCGCCGCGGCCGCGGGCGCACGCGTCAGCAAGCATGGCAATCGCAGCGTCAGCAGCAAATCAGGCAGCGCCGACGTGCTGGAGTCGCTGGGCGTGCCGATGTCGCTGTCGCCGCAGGCCGTGGCCCGCTGCATTGCCGACACGGGCATGGGGTTCATGTTCGCGCCCAACCACCACCCGGCAATGAAAAACGTGGCTGCGGTGCGCCGTGAATTAGGGGTGCGCACGATTTTCAACATCCTGGGGCCCTTGACCAACCCGGCCGGCGCGCCAAACATTCTGATGGGCGTGTTTCATGCGGATCTGGTCGGCATTCAGGTGCGTGTTTTGCAGCGGCTGGGCGCCGAGCATGCAGTCGTCGTGTATGGCCGCGACGGCATGGACGAGGTGTCGCTGGGCGCCGCCACGATGGTTGGCGAGCTCAAAGATGGCGTCATTCAGGAATACGACATCCATCCGGAAGACTTCGGCCTGCCGATGGCCGGCAACCGTGCGCTGCGTGTGGAAACGCCCGCGCAATCAAAGGCCTTGTTGCTGGCGGTGTTGAACGGCGAGCCCGGCGCGGCGCATGACATCGTAGTGCTCAATGCCGGCGTGGCGCTGTATGCAGCCAACTTGGTGCCCACCATGGGCGAGGGCGTGGTCTTGGCGCGGCAAGCGATTGCCAGCGGCCAAGCGTTGGCGCGGCTGCACCAGTTCGTGGCACGGGCGCAGGCTTTGCAACAA
>JANXMO010000336.1 GCA_025354615.1 Burkholderiales bacterium
TTCTCACCTGCGCTGGAATTTTGTTTTCCAGCGTCCTCAGCAGTTGCTGTCACGTCTGGCGGGCCGATGGCGCGTGCTGTTTATTGAAGAGCCTGTTCAAACCGAAGGCCCGGCCCGGCTTGAAGTGCGCCATGTTGATCCCAGCTTGAGCGTGGTGGTACCCCACACGCCCGTTGCCGCGGCCGGCTTTCATGATGACCAGCTGGCGTTGCTGGAGCCCATGCTGGCCGAGTACCTGGAGCGCGAGGACTTTCTCGGTGCCGTGACCTGGCTTTACACGCCGATGGCATTGCCTTTGGTGAAGACCGTGCAGCCGAGTGCGTTGGTATATGACTGCATGGATGAACTCTCGGCGTTCAAAGATGCACCGCGGCAGCTGCGCCAGCGTGAAACCGCCTTGCTCAAGCGGGCTGCGGTGGTTTTGACGGGTGGCCCTTCGTTGTTCGAGGCCAAACGCAACCTGAACGAGAACGTGCATTGCATTCCAAGTTCTGTCGATGCGGATCACTTTTCACCCGCCGGCCTGCAACCCGGAAGCGAACCGGCTCGCGCAGCGGAAGCCTTGCAAGGCCAGCTGCCACGCCCACGGCTGGGTTTTTATGGAGTGATCGACGAGCGGATCGACATGGCATTGGTGGCCGCGGTTGCCGACGCCCATCCCGAATGGCAGCTCATCATGGCAGGCCCGGTGGTGAAGATCGATCCACAGTCATTGCCGCAGCGCCCCAACATCCACTGGCTTGGCATGCAGACCTATGAGCGGTTGCCGTATCTGGTCGCCGGCTGGGATGTCTGCCTGATGCCGTTTGCGCTCAATGAGTCCACCCGCTTCATCAGCCCGACCAAGACACTTGAGTACATGGCAGGTGAAAAGCCGGTGGTCAGCACGCCAGTGCGGGATGTCATCTATCTTTATGGCAATGCGGTCTCGGTCGCTCATGGCACGGCGGCTTTCGTTCGCGCTTGCGAAACTTTGTTGGCCGAAGATGCGGCAGCACGCTGCCGCCGTGGGCTTGAAATGCTGACCACTGTTTCAATGCATTCGTGGGAACGCAGCGCGGACAGTGTGCATGGCTTGCTGCAGCAAGCGCTGCAAAAGACATCTGTGGTGGAAGTCGAAGAGCCCGCTTTGCTTGCGGCCTCGGGAGCCCGTGCTTGAGGTTTTCCAATGGTTTGTTGGACGCGTTGTTGGCCGCACTTTGGCGTTTTTGTTGCCCTGCAGGTTTGAAGCGTCATGATCATTGACGCTCACCTGCACTGTACGGGCCAGGAAAACGTGACGCAGGTCTTGACTGCGCTCGACGAGGCGGGCATCGACATGGGCGTGTTGTTGGCGCCTTTTTTGTCGGAAGGCTATTCGCTGGACGACGCCGCATCACTGCAGCGTGCCAATGACCACCTGGCACGGTTGGTGCGCGGGCATGAAGACCGGTTGGTGGGCTTTGCCGTCGTCAACCCCTTGCACGTCGATGCGCCGGGTGATTTGCGCCGCGCGGTGGAAGCCGGCCTGCGCGGTGCCAAGATGGTGCCGCGCGGCTGGAAGCCTTATGACGCCGCGGTGCAACCCACTTTTGCCGAAGCGGCCCGGCTTCAATTGCCGCTACTGTTTCACAGTGGAATTTTTATTGACGGCCGCTCTGGCCGCCATTGCCGGCCGGTTTATTTCGAAGCGTTGCGCGATCACTTCGGTGCGCGAGTGGCGTTGGCGCATCTGGGCTGGCCGTGGACGGATGAAGCGATTGCCGTCGGGCTGATTGACCGGATTCACGGTGTGCCCGATGCACAGGCGGCATTCCGGTTCGATTTGTCATTTGGCCCACCGCCACCGTATCGGCTTGAAGTGCTCAAACGCGCGCTGGAGGTGTTGGGCCCCGGGTTGCTGCAGTTCGGCAGCGACTGTTTTCTACCCTGCTCTGGCGCCGAGATCGCGGAGCGGCGCGGCTGGTTGGTGGACTTGCTGGCCGCGTTGGAAGTGGATGCAGCCGCGCAAGCGCAGATATGGGCCGGCACCGCCGCCGCCTGGTTGGGCATTCAATTGCCGCCTGCCCGCCTTGTGCGCCCCGTCCCGCCTGCAACAGCAGCCACGGCGGCTCCTGTCCAGCATGGCGCGACGCATCGTTTCCGTCTGGGCGGTACGGGTTCAGCAAGTGGCGGTGAATGGGGTGCCTCGCGGCGCTTGATGTCCTGGTGCTGCTGATAACCAACTTGTTTTCCGGCGTTCGTTTTTAACTGCCTCATTGCCATGAATCTATCTTCGCCTTCATCCCTCAACACACCGCCCTCCACCGAGCGCATTCATGTGCTTCAAGTGATCGGCAATGCCATCGTTGGCGGCATGGAAACATGGGTCGAGCGGTTGATTGCGCGGCTGCCGAGTGAGCGCTTTGCATTCACCGCACTGTGTCCATTCGAGAGCCCGTTCACCGACCGGCTACGGGCGCTCGATACCGAAGTGTTGATCGCGCCCATGCCTGACGATCCGCCGTGGAGCACGATCCAGATGGCCACTGCGCTAGTCAATTCCGGCGGCATCGACCTGCTCCACGCCCATTTGCCGAAGGCCCATTTACTGGCCGGGTTGGTCGGATCGTTGACCGGCAAGCCGGTCTTGGCCACGGTGCACGGCCGGCAGTTGACGACGCTTGACCTCGAAGTGCATCGCGCGGCCGGCAGCCACCTCAGCGTGGTGTGCAAGCAAAGTTATTTTCATGCGCTTGGTTTGGGCGTGAACGCCGGCTATCTGAGCTGTGAAACGAACGGGGTGGACACCGATGTCTTCCAGCCGCGCCCGGCCGGCGCGGCCGGGCTGCGTGCCAGCTTCGGGCTGATGCCCGACACGCCGCTGGTCGGCTACGTCGGCCGGCTGTCGCACGAAAAAGGCCCGGAGGTTTTCATTCGCGCGGCCATGTTGCTGCGCAGCCGCTTGCCGCAAGCGCATGCCGTGTTGGTTGGCGAAGGGCCGATGGAAGGCGAACTGCGGGAGTTGGTGCAACGCTTCGGACTGGAGGAACACGTCCACTTTGCCGGGATGCGGCAAGACATGCCGGCGGTCTACAACGAACTCGACTTGTTGGTGTCAAGCTCGCACTCCGAAGCCATGCCGTTGGCCATGATGGAAGCCATGGCCAGCGGCCTGGCCGTGGTCGCCACGCGCGTTGGCGGTGTGCCTGACATCGTTGAGCATGGCCAAAGCGGTTGGCTGGTGGCGCCCGGCGACTTTGAAGACATCGCCGGGCGTAGCGCCTGGCTGATCGAGGACGGCACCACCCGCCGCCGCATGGGAGAACGCGCCCGCCAACGCGCCGTTGAGCGGCTGGAGCTGGACGACAGCGTGGCGCGCGTGGCGCAGTTGCTGTCGCGCCTGGTGCGGCCGCGCGGTGAATCGCAACGGCGGGTGGTGCCGGTCGGCGCGGCAACGGCAAGAGCGCCGGTGGTCAGCGTCGTCAACCATGCCGAGCCGGCACCGGTGCGGCGGCGCACCTCGCTGCCACGCAGCGGCACACAATAAAAACACTGCAGACTGCAGCCGTAAAAATTCATGGCTTTTTGAAGCCGCCTCAATGGGCGGCTTTCTTACTTGGCCGTCCTGAATTCGCAATTCTTTTTTGTACACGCGGCATACAGCGACAGTGCATGGTCTTGCAGCTCAAAGCCTGCAGCTTGGGCGACGGCTTTTTGGCGCTTTTCGATTTCAGCGTCAAAGAATTCTTCGACCCGCCCACAGTCCAGGCACACCAGGTGGTCGTGGTGTTTGCCTTCATTCAACTCAAAAACCGATTTGCCCGTTTCAAAGTGGTTGCGTGACAGCAGGCCGGCCTGCTCGAACTGCATCAACACGCGGTAGACAGTGGCCAATCCCACATCGGCGCCGTCGGTCAGCAGCACTTTGAAAACGTCTTCGGCCGTCAAATGGCGGCGCGGCGCCTTCTGAAAAACCTCCAGAATTTTGATGCGCGGCAAGGTTGCCTTCAGGCCGCTGCTCTTGAGTTCGTCGGCGTGGGTCATGGCGTGTTTCAAGGCGGGTGAGCAGGGAGCGGGCGCAGGGCGGGCCGCTAGAATCAACGCATCATATCGAGGAGGCAGGCGCTCCGTCAGCGCCTTGCAAAGCACCATGCGTTCGATTCATCGGCATTGTTTTTGGGCGCCGCTGCGCACGGCTGGCGGGGCTGCCGTAGCGTTGGCCAGCGGCATGGGTTTGATGGGTTGCGAATCGCTGCAATCGTCCGACAGTTTTTTGGGCGTTCTCACGCCTTACCGGGTTGAAGTGGTTCAGGGCAACGTCGTGACACAAGAACAAGCCGCCGCCCTGCAGCCCGGCATGACACGCGAACAAGTGCGCGACGTGCTCGGTTCGCCGCTGCTGACCGACGTCTTCCATGCCGACCGTTGGGATTACGTGTTCACCATTCGCCGTCCTGGCGCCGCGCCGCAGCAGCGAAAAATCGTTGTGCTGTTCGATGGCGACCGCATGAAAAGCATCGACACCGGCGGCGAGCTGCCGGCCGAGCGCGCGTTCGTCGCGTCGATCGACAGTTTCAAAACCTCGCGCAACGCGCCGCCGCTGGCGTTGACTGCGGCGCAAACGGCGGCCTTGCCGGTACCCGCCCAGCCCGCTGCGTCCGCATCGGCCAGCGCTGTGCCGCCGCGCAATTACCCGCCACTTGAGGACGTGCGTTGACGGCGGAGGTGGTGTTGCCACAGCCCTTGCGCGTGGCCATTGCCGGCCGCTCCGGCCGCATGGGCGGGCTGTTGACGCAAGCCGTCAACGCGGCCGATGACGTGGTGCTGAGCGCCGCCTTCGACCAGGGCGACGATGTGCGCGCCAGCCTCGCGCAAGCGCAGGTGTTGATCGACTTCACCCGTCCCGACGGCAGCCTGGCCCACTTGGCGCTGTGCCGTGAGTTGGGCGTCAACGCCGTCATTGGCACCACCGGCTTCACGCCGGCGCAGAAAGCGGCGATTGCGGCGCATGCCGAACATGTGGCCATCGTCATGGCACCCAACATGAGCGTCGGTGTCAATGTAGTGCTCAAGCTCCTCGATCTGGCCGCCCGCGCGCTGGACGAGAGCTATGACATCGAGGTTATCGAAGCGCACCACCGCCACAAGGTCGATGCTCCCAGCGGCACGGCGTTGGCGATGGGCGAAACACTCGCGGCGGCGCGGGGCCTGGACTTGCGCCAGTGCGCCGTTTTTGCCCGCGAAGGCGTGACTGGCGAACGTAAGGCCTCGGCGATCGGCTTTTCGACCATCCGCGGCGGCGACATCGTCGGTGACCACACGGTGCTGTTCGCCGGCACCGGCGAGCGCATCGAGATCACCCACAAAGCCAGCAGCCGCGCCACCTTCGCGCAAGGCAGCTTGCGCGCGGCCCGCTTCGTGGCCACGCAGCGCAGCGGCCTGTTCGACATGAACGACGTGCTGGGCCTGACCCCATGAACGAGCTGACGCACTTTTGGACGCAAGGCGATGCGGTGACGCGAACCACCGCCGTGCTGTTGCTGCTGATGTCGATCGGCGCATGGGTGCTGATTTTCTGGAAAGGCTGGCTATTGCGGCGCGTGCACAGCGATATCGCGCGCGGCGTGGCCGCTTTCTGGGCGGCGCCTGATCTGCCCGCCGCCGCGCAGCAACTGGCGTTGTTCGACCGCGAGCGCGTGTTGGTGCCTTTGCTCGCGGCCGCCACCGCCGTGCCCGGCGCGGCCACGCTGCAAGCGCAAGGCCAGCCGGCTTCGCAGCTGACGCGCCGCCTGCGTGACGCCTTGCATGCCGTGCTGGCGCAGTTGCAATGGGGCCAGGTGCTGCTGGCATCGATCGGCAGCACGGCGCCGTTCATCGGGTTGTTCGGCACGGTCTGGGGCATCTACCATGCGCTGGCCGGCATTGCCGCAGCCGGCACGATGACGATCGAGCGGGTGTCAGGCCCGGTCGGCGAAGCGCTGATCATGACCGCGGCCGGCTTGGCCGTGGCCATCCCGGCGGTGTTGGCCTACAACATCTTCGGGCAGCGTGCAGCCGCCTGCGAAGCCGAGTTGGAGGGCTTCGCGCATGACCTGCGCGAGCTGCAGTGCGGCTCAGGTACCGATGAGCGGGTAGGGGACTAAGAATGGCCTTCGGCCGCCTCGAACGCACGCCCGGTCCGCGGCCCATGAGCGACATCAACATGACGCCGCTGATCGACGTGATGCTCGTGTTGCTGGTTATCTTCATCATCACCGCGCCGCTGTTGACCAGCAGTTTGAAGCTCGATTTGCCCCGGAGCGACGCCGCACAGCCGAGCGAGGCGCCGCAATTTCTGGCGGTGGCGATCGACCCGCAAGGCCGCTTCTATGTCGGCAATGAAACCGTCGACGCCGCCGTGTTCGGCAAACGAATGGCTGACGCCGCGCGCCAGAACCCGCAAACTGAAGTCCAGTTGCGCGCTGACAAGACCGTGCCCTACGGCCGTGTGGCGGAACTGATCGGCCTGCTGCAAGGCGCCGGGCTGACGCGCATCGGTTTCGTTGCGGAAACGGGCGTCAAGTAACAACGGCCGCAGCCACAGCCGGGCCCGCAGCGTCATCACGGCACTGCTGCTGCAGCCGCGCCCAGCCGGCGGGGCCCAGTTGTTGAAGGCGGCGCTGGTTGCGGCTGACGATTTCTTCGGCAGCGCGAGGGAAGGCGGCCAACGCGTTTGCAACGCTGGCTTCGCGCAGCAGGTGCAGCAGCGGGTGCGGCGAACGGTTGGTGGCATGCGTGATGTCACGCGCTGCCAGGCCGGCAAAACGGTAGTGCGGATGAAAGCTGGCAATCTGCAGCACGCCTTGCAGGCGCAGTTCAACCAGTGCGCCATCGGCCACGTCGAGAAAGTCGT
>JANXMO010000370.1 GCA_025354615.1 Burkholderiales bacterium
CTGCCGCTCGAAGCGGCAAGCACCGCCGCCTTCGAAGAGGCCATTGCACCGCTGGCCGTGAAATCTGAATCTGAATCTGAATCTGAATCTGAATCTGAATCTGAGGCAGAAGCAGAAGCCACTTCACCCCAACCTTCTGCCTTTGCGGCTTCAGGGTTCTCTACCGACTTCCATCTGCCGTTGGCACGCCCGGGTGAACTGGGTTTCGCCGACCTCAAACCGCTGACGGCGCTGCCCGCAGAGCCGCCTCGCGTGGCTGGCGCCCGGCCCGAAGCGCCGCCGGCGGATGACGACGAACTGGACGCCGTTGATGCCATCGACGACGAGCTGTTTGCCTTTTTTGCCGACGAGGGGCGTGAGCTGCTGCCCGCCCTGGCCGGCCACTTGCGCGCCTGGAGCGCCAACCCGAGCGACGCCAGCTGCGCCGAGGCCGCCATGCGGGTGCTGCACACCCTCAAAGGCGGCGCACGGCTGGCCGGCGCCATGCGCCTGGGCGAAGGCGCGCATCAGCTTGAAAGCCGTATCGAGCATGCGGCGGCACAGCCGTCGGCGGATGCAGTCGAAATTGACGCGCTGCAGTCTCGCGTCGATGCGCTTGCAGTGGTCTTCGATGAACTGTGCCAGCGCCAAGCCGCCGTGCCTTTGCCTCCACCGCAGGCTGTGCAAGCGCAGCCGGCCGCGGCCCCTGAGCCGCCCTTGCCCGTGCTTGTGGAGGCGCCCGTTGCGACGCCCATGGCGCCCAGCCTGGCAGCAGCAGCAACAGCAGCAACTGCCGGCCCGGCCACGCTTGATGCCATTGACTGGACCCGGTTCGACGGCACGGCCAGCACAGCGCCGCTGGCACAACGCCCCGTTGCCGCGCCGCAGGCGGCGGTACGCGTGCGCGCACCGCTGCTCGACCGTTTGATCAACCAGGCGGGCGAAATCAGCATCACCCGCGCCCGCATCGACACCGAGTTGCGTCAGTTCAAGCAGTCGATGGGCGACTTGAACGACAACCTCGACCGCCTGCGCACGCAGTTGCGCGAAATTGAAATACAGGGTGAAAGCCAGCTCAGCTCACGGCTCGACGCCGCCAAAGCGGCAGCGCAGTCGTTCGACCCGCTGGAGATGGACCGTTACACCCGCTTTGAAGAGCTGACGCGGATGATGGCCGAGTCGGTCAACGACGTGGCCACGGTGCAGCGCTCGATGCAGCGCGCGCTCGAAGGCAGCGAAGACGCACTGGCCGCCCAAACCCAGCTGGCCCGTGAACTGCAGGAAGACCTGCTGCGCACGCGGATGGTGGAATTTGAAGGTGGGTGCGACCGGCTCTACCGCGTGGTGCGCCAGGCGGCGAAAGAAACTGGCAAGCAGGTGCGGCTCGACATCGCCGGCGGCTCGATCGAAATCGACCGCGGTGTGCTCGACCGCATGGCTGGCGCCTTTGAACACCTGCTGCGCAACAGCGTCACGCATGGTGTCGAAGCAAGCGAGGTGCGGCTGGCCGCCGGCAAGCCAGCGGTGGGGCAAATCACCCTGTCGGTCACGCAGGAGGCCAATGAGGTCACGGTGGAAGTGCG
>JANXMO010000478.1 GCA_025354615.1 Burkholderiales bacterium
CACCCATGCAGTGGCCATGTGCTGTGCACGGGCCGCATCATCACCAAATGGATTCAATGCCACGTGGGCGGCATTGATCTGAGCCGTTGATTCCGCGTCGGCAGTGCCAATGCAGGAAAAGCACAGTCCCGGCACCTGATCGGCCAACAAGACAGCACATTGAGCCAACAGCGAACCACTCAATGGATTGGCCAAGCGGTTGCCTGTGACGATCAACGGTGCGGTGGTGGGCAAGCGCCTCGCATTGAAGAACACCATCGCCACCGGGCTTTCAATCAGGTCGACTGATTCACGGGTGAATTTTTGCACCGACCGCGCGTCCACCCGGGCATTGGCGATCACCCGGCTGGCCATTCGTCTCGACAGGGGCTGCAAAGCCCAACGCAAAGTGGCGCCCAGCCAGCGCAACGGCCCCAAGGAACGCGAGCCGTGCGGCGTGAAATAAGTCGGCAAACGCAAGTGCCGGATCTGCCCGGCATACAGCCCGATCATCGAACACACCACACCATGCAAGTGCGCCACGGCAGGCCGACCGGTGCGTGCCATTTGGCAATAAGCATCCAAAAGCCTCTTCACACGCTCGAAATAAGAACCGGCTGCATCGATCAACACGAGGTGCACCGAGCGGTCGAATTTCTCGAGTACGTGGCGGTAGGCCGGGTCATCGATCAAGACCACGGTTTGGATGAAACCCCGTTCCGCCAGTGCGGCCGTGGCAGGCCCCAGGAAGCTGAAGACGGTATCAGTCACGCGGCCCACGAGGTGCAGTACATCGCTGCGGTGTGCACTGGCAGCCTCCAGCAGTGCAATCTCATGGGGCGTGGCTTTCATGGCATCACTTGGCGCCTTCGCGCAATACCACCACTTTGACAGTGCGAAACAAAATACAGGCATCCAGCCACAAGGAGCGTCGTTCAACATAACTGCGGTCGAGTGCCACTCGTTCGTCATACGTCGTGTTGTTACGCCCACTGACTTGCCAAAGTCCGGTCATTCCGGGGCGCACTCGAAAGTAGTGCCAACGGGCAGCGCCATAACGGGCCAGTTCATCGACCGTGATCGGGCGTGGTCCCACCAGCCGCATGCTGCCATGGAGCACATTGAGCAACTGAGGCAACTCGTCAAGGCTTGTGCGTCGCAGGAGGTGGCCAATCGGCGTAATTCGGGGGTCATGCGACAGTTTCTGGTCGCGTGCCCATTCTTCTCGGGCGTTGCTGTCACGGGCAAGCAGCTCTGCCAGCATCGTTTCTGCGCTTGCATACATGGTGCGGAATTTCAGACACCGGAACAGCTTGCCGGACTGGCTGACGCGGTAGTGCCCAAACAAGATCGGCACACCGCTGCTGCGCATGACGGCCACGGCAATGACGGCCAACACCGGGCTTAACGCAAGTAGCAGCACGAGCGCGGCGGCGCGGTTCCAGAGCAAGTCGGCCCAATCCAGCCAGTCGGGATCGTTGCCAACGGCATTTCGAAACCGGATAGAACGGGTGAGTGTGTTGGACGATTGCATAAAAGACTTTTTAAAAATTGACAGCCGACTCATGCATCACGGATCTTTGAATCGAGCGGATCCAACGAATGAAAAGCCGCTTCCTTCCTTCCGTCCATGCGAGATTTTTATTTGCCAGCAACACGAACGCCTCGAAACTCAACCTCGGTGCGTCGATTGCTGGCACGCCCTTCTTCGGTGTCGTTAACGGCAACCGGCTTTTCAGCGCCCAGGCCCATCGTGCGGACCATTGCCGCATCCAGGCCATTGCGCACCATATAGGCCTTGACGGCTCTGGCGCGCCGTTCGGAAAGCCGGCGGTTGTAGCCGGCGGCGCCAACGCTGTCCGTATGCCCCGTGGCGGTCACTTTTTGCCAAGACACATCCTTCATCTTTCCCACCTCCGCCAACAAGGCGGTTTGATCAGCCGTCACCATCTTGTCGCTGTTGAAATCGAAGTGGGCGTTTGAGCGGACAACAACATCTTCGACGTTGTCATTGGCCGCGTGTGCCAGCGGCATTGACAAAAGTGCAGCGCACAACACGGCGAAAAATGGAAAACGGTGGCTTGCGGTCATAACAGGACTCCAGCAGTCGACAGTGGGTAAAAGCGGTATGGAAACTGATACCGCAGCGGTTCTCTAAGTGGATGCAGCTTTCGCTGTAGGACATCGCGACAAAACAGCCTGTGCCGCACTGGAGTAAGGCCAGCCGACATCAATCTGCAAGTTGGGTTCCACACCCCGCCACAAGCCAGTGGATGGCAGCTGAACCCGCACCGCGTTTTTGCAGATGTCACCCGCAAGAGACGCCATGGATTTTTCATGTGCGCCCGTGTCGTCGGGCGCACCGCGAGCGGTCACAAGAAAGGACATGGACGACAGCGTCATGATCGTCACTCGCCTATCACCACCACCCCATTGCGCAGCCGTTGCCGCATCTACGGCAGTGGGTAAAAAAGTGCTCATGGCCTTGCGGCTGTTGGCATTGGCAGCGTCGAAAGAAAGCAGCTTGAGCGACTGGCGAGACGACGGGGGCAAAGATGCGATCAAACGGCGCGCACTGGCACCCAGGATGACGACGACATCGACTCGGTTGCCGCGGATAAGTTGGTCCAACGCCGACGCTTCGTCTGCATCCCGCAGGCCC
>JANXMO010000502.1 GCA_025354615.1 Burkholderiales bacterium
TTTGCCGCCGAGCACGTCGACGCGCGGGTCTTCTTCTACCCGCTGTCCAGCACCCCGATGTTTGGCGCCGGGCCGGGCGCGCCGCACGCCACTGACATCGCGGCGCGCGCCATCAACCTGCCGAGTTTTCACGACATCACCGAGGCCGAGCTGCAGCGCGTGGCCGGCGTTGTACGGGCGCTGCTGCAGGCCGCCACCGCCGCCGCCCTGCCCGCTGCGCAGCCGGAACTCGCGCATGGCTGACCACGAGCCGCACGGCGGCAGCGGCACCGGCCGCCACCTGCTGTGGGGCAGCGCCGGCCACGCGCTGGTGTTGGCGGCGCTGATTGAACGCCGCGGCGGCCGCGTGTTGGCGCTGTTCGACCGCTGCGAGATGCCAAGCGCCCTGCCCGGTGTGCCCATCTTCATCGGCGAAGCGGGCTTCGAACGTTTCATGGCCGGGTTGGACGATCCGCAAGACGTCAGCGCTGCCGCAGCGATCGGCGGCGCCCGCGGGCGCGACCGGCTGGCGCTGCAGGCGCTGTTCCGCCGCCACGGCTTGCGCGTGGCCTGCCTGATCCACCCGCAGGCCAGCGTGTGCGCCACCGCCACGCTGGGCGCTGGTTGCCAGGTGCTGGCGCAGGCCAACGTGGCTGCCGGCGCGCGGCTGGGCGACGCCTGCATCGTCAACCACCAAGCCAACGTCGACCATGAATGCGTGCTCGGCGACGGCGTGCACATTGCCCCCGGCGCCACGCTGTGCGGCTGCGTGACGGTGGGCGACGGCGCGATGGTAGGCGCAGGCAGCGTGGTGCTGCCGCGGCTGCGGCTGGGCGCGGACTGCGTGATTGGCGCCGGCAGCGTGGTCACCCGCGATGTGCCGGACGGCGCTTGCGTGGCCGGCAACCCGGCCCGCCCACTGCGGTCGTCATAAGCCGGCCAGCGCTGGCCGAACGCACGGCCATCACGCCGGGCAACCGCACCGGGCAATTGCACCGTGCAATTGCATCGGACAACTGCACCGCGCAATTGATCACTCAGCTCACCCGGCGCTGCGGCAAGCGGTTATTTCACACGCTTTCATCGCGTTGTTCCGCGCTTCACCCGCAGCGCTTTTCGCTGACCCTTCTGTCCTGGCTTTTCCCTTCTCTCCACCGATTATTTTCTGCAAGGACACCTGCATGACCACGCCGACCCGCCCCTTGACGCCCCATGAGTCCTTCCTGCGCGAGGGCGAGGCCGAAATCGCTGCGCAAGGCGCCGACACCGCGCTGCGCGCCGCCAGCCGCGAGTGGGTCAACCTGGCCAATGCGCGCAAATATTCGTACCACTTCGAGTGGCTGGGCCGGCCCATCATCCAGTACCCGCAAGACATTCTGGCGATGCAGCAACTCATCTGGCAGGTGCAGCCGGACTTGATCATCGAGACCGGCATTGCCCACGGCGGCTCACTGATTTTCTCGGCCTCGATGCTCGAGCTGAACGCCGCCTGCGGCGGTCCGAAAGACGCTGAAGTGCTGGGCATTGACATCGACATCCGCGCGCACAACCGCGCCGCGATCGACGCCCATCCGATGAGCCGGCGCATTTCGATGATCCAGGGCTCAAGCGTCGCCGAAGATGTGGTGGCGCAAGTGCGCGCCAAAGCCGCAGGCCGCCAACGCGTGCTGATTTCGCTCGACAGCAACCACACGCACGAACACGTGGCGGCCGAACTCGCCGCCTACGCGCCGCTCACAAGCGTAGGCAGCTACTGCATCGTGTTCGACACGGTGATCGAAGACATGCCCGCCGCGATGTTCCCTGACCGCCCGTGGGGCCCAGGCAACAACCCGAACACGGCGGTGTGGGACTACGTCAAACAACACCCGGAATTCGAGATCGACGAGCGCATTGACCACCAGCTGCTGGTCAGCGTGGCGCCGCATGGGTATTTGAAGCGGGTGCGTTGAGTCCACCCCTCACCCCGGCCCTCTCCCCACAGGGGCGAGGGAGTAAGAAAGACTGACTGGTATTGACTCCCTCTCCCTCCAGGAGAGGGCAGGGGTGAGGGATCTCTCATCACCCGCCACCCCATAAAGCACGCCATGCCTACCCTCGCCTTGCCTGAAGCCCCCGTCGTCACCGACCCGAACGCCTTGCTGATCCGCGGCATCGAGCTGCAGACGGCCGGCCACGCGGCAGAAGCCTCGGCGCTGTTCCGCGCCGTGCTGGCCGACCACCCGGACAACGCGATTGCGCTGTATTCGCTGGCCGCGCTGCTGATGAAACAGCCGGTGGGCGCCGAGGCGCTGGCATTGGTGGAACACGGCGTGCAGGTGGCGCCCGGCTTTTCGCCGCTGTGGTTCGCCCATGCAATGGTGATGCAGGGGCTGGGCCGCAAGGAAGAGGCGTTGCAAAGCTATGACCGCGCCGTGCAGCTCAAGCCCAACTACACCGAGGCCTTGATCAACAGCGGCGCATTGCTGCGCGAAATGCACCGCCACCGCGAGGCGCTGCTGCGCTTCAACGAGGTGCTCGGCTTCAATCCCAACCACGAGGCCGCTTTAGGCAACTGCGGCATTTTGCTGACCGAATTCAAGCGCAGCGACCGCGCGATTGCCATGTTCGAGCGCCTGCTGGCGTTGAACCCGAATTACACCTACGGCCCTGGCCTGCTGTGCTATGAGCGGCTGCACATTTGCGACTGGCGCCACTTTGACCGCGACGCAGCCACCATCATCGACGGCATCCGCGCCGGCCGGCGCGTGTGCAAAACGCTGGGCTTGATGGCGATTTCCGGCCGCGCCAGCGACCACTTCCTGGCCGCACGCATTTTTGCCAACCACTGGCTGCAAAAGCCGCCGCGCCGGCTGTGGAACGGCGAGCGCTACGGCCACGCGCGGCTGCGCATCGCCTACGTATCGCCCGACCTGCGCGAGCACCCGGTCGGCCACTTGATGGCCGGCGTATTCGAGCGGCACGACAAAACGCGTTTCGAGACCTATGCCTTTTCGCTCGGCATTGACGACAACAGCCGGCTGCGCGCCCGCATGCAAACGGCGTTCGACCATTTCATCGACGTGCGCGGCCTGGGCTCGCAGCAGATTGCCGAGCTGATGCGCGAGCACGAAATCGACATCGCCATTGACCTGGCCGGCTACACCACCGATTCCCGCATCGAAGTGTTCGGCTGGCGCCCGGCGCCGCTGCAAATCACCTACCTTGGCTACCCAGGCACGCTGGGCTGCGATTACTTCGACTACATCCTGGCCGACCGCCACGTCATTCCGCCCGAGCACGAGGTGTTCTACAGCGAGCGCGTGGCCTGCCTGCCGAATGCCTATTTGCCAACCGATGCCAGCATCGTGCCGGCCGAGCGCACGCCCACGCGCGCCGAGTGCGGGCTGCCGGAGACCGGTGCCGTGTTCTGCTCCTTCAGCCACGACTACAAGATCAACCCGGCGATGTTCGCCGTGTGGATGCGGCTGCTGGCGCAAACGCCGGGCAGCGTGCTGTGGCTGGTGTCGCGCAACGAGTTTTCGCAAGGCAACCTGCGGCGTGAGGCGCAGGCCGCCGGCATTGCGCCCGAGCGGCTAGTGTTCGCGCAGCGCACGCCGCGCGTCGAAGACCACTTGGCGCGCTATCGCCTGGCCGACATGTTCCTCGACACCGATTTCTACAACGCCCACACCACTGCGGCAGACGCGCTGATGGCCGGCCTGCCGGTGCTGACGCTGCAAGGCCAGTCGTTCCCGTCGCGCGTGGCGGCCAGCTTGCTGCACGCCATCGGCCTGCCCGAGTTGATCACCCACAGCCATGCCGAATACGAAACGCTGGCGCTGGCGCTGGTTCACGATGCGCCGCGGCTGGCCGCGTTTAAAGCCAAGCTGGCGCAGCACCGCAGCACCCATCCGCTGTTCGACACCGCACGCTTCACGCGCGACTTCGAAGCTGCTTGCCTGGACATGTGGCAGGCCACCCTCTCCGCCAATGCCGCCAACGCCATTTGAGCCCGCCCGATGAAGAACATCAGCATCTGCATCCCTACTTTCAACCGCGCCGACTCGCTGAAGATCGTGCTGGGCCACCTGGCCGGCTTTGCCTCGCGCGAGTTCGAAGTCATCATCGGTGACAACCAGTCGAGCGACCACACGGCGCAGGTGGTGGGCGAATTCGAGGGCGTGTTCTCGCGTCTGGTCTACATACAGCGGCAGCAAAACGTGGGCTTTGCGCGCAACATGGATTCGATCCTGCGCCGCGCCACGCGGGACTACGTTTACGTGCTGGCCGACGACGACCTGGTCTACGAGCAAGCACTGGCATTGATGGCCCGCGTGCTCGACAGCAGCCCCAATGTGGTCGCTGTCACCGGGCACTACAACTCGGTGCGCAAAGCCGACACCGACTACAGCGTCGACTACAGCGACGCCGTGGCCACCATCCTCAAACGCGGCGAGCACGAAGGCTTGTTTGCGCACCTGAATTACTGCGACGCCCACCCCTTCATGCGCCGCGACGTGTTCAACCGCCACTGCGCCTATCACGACCGCACCGGCGCGCTGATTCCGCTGTACGTCAAGCTGCTCAGCCTGGGCGACCTGGTGGTGGTCGACAAGCCGGTGTTCCAGCACGTCACCACTACCGTCAGCCTGACCAGCGGCATGACCGAGGCCTGGTTCATCGACATGGGCATGGCCGACCTGGAACTGGCGCGCGCCAGCCTGCCCGGCGACGTGCCCGGCTGGAACCTGTGGCAGGCCAAGGCCAAGATGACGCAGTTGTTTTACTTTCAAGCTGCGCGCATGGCATGGAACAAGAACGACTACGTGCTGCTGTGGCTGATGCTCAACCGCTGCAAAGCCGTGGGCGTGGCCAGCGAAGAATTGCTGACCAAGTGCGAATACTCCTTCATGCATGACTTCATCGCGCAGCGGCTGGCCCGCACGCTGGTCGACCTGGGCTGCATCCGCGTGCTGCACGAAACCACGCCAGCCGTGGCCGCGCTGCTGCCCACGCTGCAAGAACGCTGTTCGACCCTTCAATTTGCCGAGTGGGACCCGCGCGAGCCCGACGACGGCCACACCGCGCTGCTGTGCGAACGCGCCGAGCGCCATGCGCGCGAGCTGCCGCCGCTGATGCCGGTGGTGTCGGTCATCGACGTTTTCAACACGCTGCGCCTGACCGCCCACCCCGCGCAGCTCGCCGTCAACGGCGAACGGCTGGCACTGCGCTACACCGACCAGGCCGCCATCGATCAGCTAACCGACAACACCGGCAGCTTCCAGCGCCTGTGTGCGCCGTATTCATCGCAATGAATGTCTATTGATTCGGCCTGAGTGAACTTAAAAGAACGCCCGATGGACCACCGGACAAACCATGGACTCCCTCTCCCTCAGGGAGAGGGTTGGGGTGAGGGCGCTCTGCTGCCATTGCATCCATCATCCGGGTCATGCGCCAACCCTCACCCCCGCCCTCTCCCGCGCGCAGGAGAGGGAGTTCGCTTCAGCAGGCAACCGATTCAAGTGCCCGCTCAACACGCCTTGTTGCATGAACTCCCTCTCCCTCAGGGAGAG
>JANXMO010000532.1 GCA_025354615.1 Burkholderiales bacterium
GGCGACTTCCGCGAGTTTCTCTTGCAGTTGTTTGTTTCGCTTCAGCAGCGTCACCAGTTACCCGCCGATGGCGCTGCGTGTCAACACCCGCCGTGGCAGCATGGCCGCCTACTTGCGGCGCCTGGCCGATGCCGGCATTCAGGCACACGCTGCGCCGGCCGCCGCGCCGCAGGGCGTGCTGCTGGCCGAGCCCTGCCCCGTCGGCCGGCTGCCGGGCTTTGCCGATGGCGATGTGTCAGTGCAGGACGTGGCGGCGCAGCGCGCCGCGCCCCTGCTGATCGGCGCCGGCCTGCGTGCGGGTGCCCGCGTGCTCGACGCCTGCTCGGCGCCCGGCGGCAAAGCGGCGCACCTGCTCGAGCTGGCCGAAGTGGATTTGCTGGCGATTGATTGCGACGCCCAGCGCCTTGAGCTCGTGCACGGCACGTTGGCCCGCCTGGGTTTACGGGCCAGTACCCGGGCCGCCGACGCGGCGCAGCCTGCCACTTGGTGGACCGGCGAGCCCTTCGACGCCATCTTGCTCGACGCCCCTTGCAGTGCCTCCGGCATCGTGCGCCGCCACCCCGATGTGCGCTGGCTTCGCCGCCCAGGCGACGTGCCCCGGCTGGCGCAGCTGCAGGCCCGGCTGCTCGATGCCTTGTGGCCATTGCTGGCGCCGGGTGGGCGCTTGCTGTTTTGCACCTGCTCGGTTTTCAAAGCCGAAGGCCAAGGGCAGATCGACGCCTTTTTACAACGCCAACCGCAGGCGCGGCTGGCCGAGAGCCCCGTGTCGCCCGGCCACCTGCTGCCCCTCAACGACAATTCAAATTCGCTCAACGGCGCCGCGCCGGCGTTGCCGGGTGATGGGTTTTTCTACGCGCTGCTTGAAAAGAACCACTGACCGAGTCCTTCCGCCTTGCCCGTCTTCTTGTCCGCGCTTTTTTCTTTTACACAGCCCCGGGCGCGCGCCTGGTTGTGGCGCAGCCTGCTGTGGGCGGCCTTCCTGTGCTGGGCCGGGCCGCTGCGCGCTGAAACGCCGGAGATCAGCAGCTTCGACATCAGCCGCAATGAAGAAGGCGTTTCACTGAGCTTTGCGTTGCGCTTCGAGCTGCCGCGCAATGTCGAAGACGCGCTGCTCAAAGGCGTGCCGCTGTATTTCGTGGCCGAAGCCCAGGTGCTGCGCGACCGTTGGTATTGGTTTGACCGCCGCGTCAGCACCACCTCGCGCACCTGGCGCGTCGCCTACCAGCCGCTGACGCGGCTGTACCGGGTGACGTTCGGCGGCCTCAATCAAAACTTTGACGTACTGGCTGACGCCTTGGCCGGCGTGCGCCGCATCAGCGCCTGGAAACTGGCCGAGCTCGGACAACTGGAAGACGGCGCCCGCTATTCAGTTGAATTCCGCTACCGGCTCGACACTTCACAGCTGCCGCGGCCGATGCAGATCGGTATCGGCGGCCAGAGCGACTGGACGTTGCAGGTCGAAAAGACCCAACGCTTCAATTGAGCCGCGCCCAGCCGGTGCACCCTCTTTTGCCATCATGACGAAGGCCTCCCGCTGGGCGTGGATCGTGTCGCTGGTGGCCGCCACCGGTGCTGTACTGGTGCTGGCCTTCCTGCTGTCGGTGGCAACCAGCAACCAGACCTCGTTCTACGAGCGCAACTACGTCTGGCTGTTCGGCGTCAACCTGGCCGTTGCGGGTTCGCTGTTGCTGGTCATCGGCCTGGCGGCCACCCGGCTGCTGATGCGGCTGCGCCGCGGCAAGTTCGGCAGCCGGTTGCTGCTCAAGCTGGCCGCCATTTTTGCGCTGGTGGGCGTGGTACCCGGCGTGGTCATCTACACCGTGAGTTACCAGTTCGTGTCGCGCAGCATCGAGAGCTGGTTCGACGTGCGCGTAGAAGGCGCGTTGGATGCCGGCTTGAACCTCGGCCGCAGCACGCTCGATGCACAAGTCAGCGACGTGGCCAGCAAAACCCGGCTGGCCGCCGAACGCTGGGGCGACACACCGGCCGACCTGCAGCCGCTGGCCCTGGAGCGGCTGCGTGAACAGCTGGCAGCCACCGAAGTGGCCATTCTGGGCGCCAACGGCCAGCCGCTGATTGCGTCCGGAAGCGGCGCCAGCGCGTTGTTGCCGGAGCGGCCCGCCGCCGCTTTGCTGCGCAGCGCGCGCGCCAGCCGCGTGGTGGCCCATCTGGAAGGCCTGGATGACGAGGCCGCCAGCGGGGGTGCCGCGGCCGGGGTCGGCACCAGCGGGATGACAGCACGTGTACGGGCGCTGGCCTTCATTCCCAGCACCAGTTTCG
>JANXMO010000567.1 GCA_025354615.1 Burkholderiales bacterium
AGCACCTTGCGCCGGTACATCGAAAAAATCGTCTCGAAAATCGGGTAGGCGCACAGCAGCAGCGGGAAGATGGGCGACACCCGTTCATTGCGCGCCAGCAGCAGCACGCTGAGCTCCGCCAGCAAAAAACCCAGAAAGTAAGCACCGCCGTCACCCAAAAAAATCAACCCGGCCGGAAAATTCCAGACGAAAAACCCCAGCACGGCCCCGGCGGTGATCAGCGACGCGGTGACGATGAACGAGTCATCCACCTGAAAGCCAACATAAGCCACGGCCAACACCATCATCAACACACACATGGAGGCCAGGCCGTTGAAACCATCGATGATGTTGACCGCATTGGCCAAGCCGGTGACCACCAGCAGCGTCAACGCAATCGCGAACGGGCGTATTTCAACCAGGCGTTGAACACCGGGGATATCGGTGCGCTTGAGCACCGCATCCAAAAAGCCCGCGGCCAGCATGGCCGACACAATCGTAAAAACCAGCCGCCGGCGCGGCGAAATGCTTTTGGTGATGTCTTCCGCCAAGCCAAACGCAAACGTGGGCAACGCGCAGCCGATCAACAGCCAGATCGACAAACTCACATGCGGCCGCACCACCTCCGCCAGGAACGCCCCGGCTACCACCGCCGCAAAAACGCCCACTCCGCCCACCCGCGGCACCGGCCGCGTGTGGTACTTCTGCGGGCCGGAAAGATCATGGTCCGCCGTGTGCTGACCGTGCGATTCCGAGGATTGAATCACCAGCAGCGTCAGCACCAGCGAGGTAAAAAAACTCAGGATCAGGAAACTCATGCAACAGCAGCCAAAAGGGTAGGTATGGGACGGTCAGGTCAACCCGAGAAACTGCGGTAATTTGCGGAAATTTTTGCATAGCAACGTTGGCACGCCGCCGACCTTGTTTTTGCGCAGCGCCGTCAAATCTTCACGGCTTTTGAGTGCTAGCGCGGCCAGCGAACGGTTGCTGGCGCCGCCCGTGCGCATGCGCACCAGGACCTCCGGAATGTACGCCACCCGAAACCCGGGCTGACTCAAGCAGCGCAGCATGAAATCGTAGTCAGCCGCAATACGGAAGCCAAGATCGAACTCGCCAATCGCTTCCAGCCGGCTGCGCCGCAAATAGAAAGTGGGATGTGGCGGCATCCAACCGAAGAGCAGTCGAGACGGGGTAAAAGCGCCGCTGCGCCAGTGGCGCACCACCTGCTCCGCATGGGGCGTTGAGACGTATTGCAAGTCACCATACACCGCATCTGGACAGATGGGGTTCGCGGCGATGGCGCCGACAACCGTTGACATGGTTTGTGGGCTCGCAAATACGTCGTCGGCGTTCAGAAACCCGACAAAATCACCTTGGGCCAAACGCAACCCTTTGTTCATCGCGTCATAAATGCCACGATCCGGCGCCGTCACCAATTGAGAGACTCGCAGCCCCCGCTGGCGCACCAATTCAAGCGTGCCGTCCGTCGAGCCGCCGTCGATGACAAGGTGTTCCACATGGCTATAAGTCTGCTCAGCAACCGAGGCCAGCGTGTCCGCAATGGTCGCGACGCTGTTGAAGGCGACGGTGATGACGCTGATTTTCATAGGGCAATCCAACTGGGTCAAAGGCGTCAGGGGGCCACAGGGTTTTCAAGGGATTTGAAAACGTTGTCTACGATATGTGCCAAGCGCTGGTTGAAAGCAGGCTGACCGCGGTGGCGGGTACGCACTCGTCCTTTATGCGCCAGTGACTGCGCCAGTTCGTCACCTTTCCAAACCAGTGCAATTTTCTCGGCCATGTCTTCTACAGAGCAGGGATCGAAGTACAACGCCGCATCACCGGATTGTTCTCGCATGCCATAGATGTCTGAAACAACCGCGGGGCAACCCATTGCAAGTGCCTCGAGCGGTGGAATGTTGGTGGGTCCAAAAAAGGTCGGCATGACCAAGGCACGAGCGCGCTGATAAAACCCGCGTAAATCCGCATCCGGTACATAACCCACAAACTTCACTTGAGCGGTTAAACCCAATAACTCCACATGCTGTTGAATGTCGTTGAAGGCATGCTGTTGCCGCCCGCTGAGACCAAGCGCGATATCGGGATGTGCGAGGCTCACTTTGTGCACTGCCTCCAACAATCGCTTGTGGTTTTTATGCGGCCAAAACTGAGCCGGGTAAAAAAGGAACTTGTCAGGCAATTGGTAGTGCTCTTGAAAGTCCGGTCTTTCAAGACTGTCTTGCAAGTAACTCGGCGCCACATAAGGCAGCGGATAAATTGCTTCACCCGCGACGCCATAGCTTTCAACGACATGATGGCGACCGGTTTCCGAGTCAACCAACACAGCATTGCAACGGCGCGCAATGTTGCTGAAACGATGCTCCCGAATACCGTAACGAAACTTGGCACTGACTTCTGGAAAACCCGGCTCATACCGGTGCATGAGATCGTGAATGGTACCGATGCTGGGCACCGTCACCTGATAACTCAAAGACTCCTGGGCAGGGAAAATCCAGGCATCGCACTCCAGTGACAACAATTCCCTTACCAAGGGATTGAATAAACGGCCGATCACACGGGTCAAGGTTGCCGGCAGGCGAAGCGCCATTGCACCATCGCTGATGCGCTGTCCAATATCCGCGTATTGAAGTACATGGCCCGTCAAACCCAAGCGCTGAAGAACGCTCGCCCATTCTTGGTCGGAATAAGCGATCTTGATGACATAGCGTTCAGGCGCCAAACGTGCCAGAGCTTCCAGCATGGATTGGGCATACTGAAACATTCCGCCAGCGCCGGGCTTGACACTCAAAAGGAGGCCAATACAACGCGGCCGTGTTGCGCCGCCAGCAGTACTCAAAGGCAAGGTCACAAATTCAACGCTTGCGAGCCACCACGCAGACGCCCCATGTGTCGACGGACGGCTTCTTTCCCGTCATCCACTCTTCGGTTCGAATGCGGTCGAGACCGTGAGCATTTAACAGACTGTCAACCTCAGGCAGAAATAGGTAACGCATGCAATGTGTTTCCTTTATTTCATGCAGTACATCACCGTCTGACTCGCGTACGAAGACCGAGTAATTGACATCCACAAGATTGAATTCGTCGCGCACCACCGGCTCGGCCAACCGGGTGACTTGTAGGCGGTCATTTGCCAAATGCTTGGCTCGAACCGCAGGGCGCTGCCAAAGCACTGAAGGGCCATACCAAAAATCGAATATGAACAACCCGCCCGCATTCAAGTGCGATGCAGCGGTATGCATCATGGCGTTCAGATCGGCTTGCGTCGTTTGATAGCTGACGACATGAAAGAGCGAAGCGACAATGTCAAAGCTGCGATCCGTCCGGAAACTGCGAGCATCGCCTTGCTCAAAGGAAAGGTTCAACGAGACAAGACTGTTTTGTGCGACACGTTCACGGGCGCTGGCAAGCATCTCCTCACTCAGATCGACGGCCAGCACGTCAAAACCCTGTTGGGCCAAAAGACCTGCGTGAATGCCGGTACCGCAACCTAACTCCAGCAATAAAGTGGGCGGTGTCTCCGTGTGTTCATCGATCAATGAACGCAGGTAATGCACCTCTCCGGCATAGTCTTTGTCTACGTACAACAAGTCGTAGTAGGCAGAGTAGTGTTTGAAGCTGTCGCTCATCGAATCAATTCCCGTACTTTTTGGGCGACTGTCTTGATTTGCGTCTCTGTCAAGGCCAGTCCACTGGGGATGTAAAACCCCTGCCGCGCAATGCGTTCCGCAACAGGGCAATCAACGCCTTTCAGCAGTCCCATGCGGTTCAACACCGGCTGCTTGTTCATTGGCCAGAAGAAAGGCCTTGTACCCACGCCAGCGGCCCCCAGCCGCCGCATGGCTTCAACCGCATCCAATCCAAGCGAATCCTCTATAACAATGCCGTAAACCCAATAAATGTTTTTTGCGTATTCCGCCTGAGCCAATGGCAATTGCAAACCCGGCGTGCCGTCTAACAGCTCTGTGTAGAGCGCGCCCATTGAGCGCTTGCGTTGAATGAATGTCTCCAACCGCTCCAGTTGAGCGACGCCAAGCGCTGCTTGGAGATTGGTCA
Organism: Burkholderiales bacterium; assembly: GCA_025354615.1. GTDB lineage: Bacteria > Pseudomonadota > Gammaproteobacteria > Burkholderiales > Burkholderiaceae_C > JANXMO01. The sequence continues at coordinate 4,054 of JANXMO010000567.1, forward strand.
TGCGCATGTTCCAGCCGAGTTCTTCATGAACGAATCGGCGTTCCGGAATGAAGCACAGGTTGCGCAGACTCCGGCACTTTTCTGCCAGGGCGTCCGAGTCAGTCACGATCATTCCGCCTTCGCCAGTCGTGATGTGCTTGTTGGGATAAAAACTGAAGGTGCTGATGTCACCAAAACTGCCACAGGGACGACCGAAATAAGTCTGCCCATGCATTTCTGCGGCGTCTTCAATCACACGAAGCCCATGGGCATCGGCAAGCGCCAAGATGGGGTTCATGTCACAAGGCAAACCATAAATGTGGACCGCCATGATGGCTTTCGACCGCGCCGTGATGTGGCTCTTGATCAACGCAGTGTCGATATTCCATGTCAAGGGATCAGCGTCCACAGCAACGGGAACCGCGCCGGCCCGAACAATGGCTGCTGCACACGAAATAATCGTGAAAGAAGGCAAAAGCACTTCGTCGCCGGGTTGCAGTCCAAGGGCAGCAACTGCAGCGTCCAGCGCCAGCGATCCATTGGCAACGGCAATTGCATGACGCCGTCCAACGGTGACGGCAAACTCTTCTTCAAACCGGCGAACGAACGGTCCTTCCGAAGAGATCCAGCCGGTGTCGATGCACTCGGCGAGATACTTTTTTTCGTTGCCGTCAAGAAGGGGCTCGTTCACCGGAATCATGTGTTGTCCTTCATAACGATCTGGGTACCGGGAACCGGTTCAAAGCGGGTTTTGTCTTGATCGCCTGCATAAGGTCCTTGCTTGACTTCAATGATTTCCGACTCTTCAAGCATTTCGAAACCATGACCGCCATAAGCCAATAAGATAATGTCGCCCGCGTGTAGTAAAGAGCTTTGCAAATAAGCCTGGTCTTCAGAATAAAAATCCACCCGCACAAGACCACGTCTGATGATCAACACTTCTTTGGTGTACTCCACTTCCCGCCGGACGGGATTGTGTACATGAGGCGGTATGACATAACCCAGCGGGCGTTTCATATAACCCAACTGCTGAGAATATGTATTCGGCGTAAAAAATTGAATGCCTTCAGCTGAAAAATTGCTGCGGACGATCAGTGCCAATTGTTTTCCATTGAATTCAATTGCTTCTAGCATATGGGATTGCTTTCAAAAGATTTTCATCAGGTAGACCTTCAATAGCTTAGGCTGCCAACGCTTTGAATGCCGCCCATTGAGCGGTTTTCGAATAACGGTGCACCAGCATTTGATGGCCTGCGTTGGCGATCCTGCGGCGTAAATCGTGATTTACCAATAACTCTTTTGCGACATGCAATGCGTCTTCGGAAGTCTGATAAGTCACCAGCGTTTCGTTTGACGTCATGCCCTCTGGATAGGAGCCAGAGTCGGACAATAACAAGGCCCCACATCCCATGGCCTCGAAGCAACGGATATTTCCACGTTCACTGCCTGCCATGTCGACGGCCGCATTCAATACGATTTTTGCGCTTTTTAAAGCCCTGTAAAGATCGCGGCCAAAAATTGCGGGCTGGGCAACCGCACGAATGGATTGAGGGCGCCGGTATTTTTCAAACGCATCAATTTTTTCTATCCCCGGCAATTCTGCCAACCGGTTTAAACGGCCCATGGCGAAGTGATAACAAACGTTTTTAGCAGGAGCCAATTTTGCAACTGCTTCGAGAATGCCACTGCGGCGCAAATGATGCCGGCTGTAACAACCGACGAAAAGTATGTCAATCGGTCGATCCATGGCGTCGTCTTTAACCAGCATTTCAGGGTCATAGCTGGGAAAGAAGTAAGCCGTGCGGCATCCTTTGTCAGCATATTTCTTGAGAATGCCAGGGAAGTTATTGACGATTAAATCGTAACCTTGAAAGCGCATATGGGGAGTCGGTGCCGCACTCCATGCAATCGTACGCTTCACGCAAGCGGGCAATTGTTTCAATATCCGGTCATCAAAGCGTACAGGATCAAGGTTGTAAAACACCTCGGCGCGGTGCTCTTCAATTTGTGCCAGCAAGATACTCAACAAGCTCGCTTTTTTTCCAATGCCGTGCTCTGACGCCCATTTTTTTTGAAATGGCTCGCAGTTCCCGACAGAAAGAACGCAAGCAGGGTTTTTGTTAAGCACGCCCTCCAAAAGATGGGTCGCTTCAAAACGGTCATCCAAAAAGGCGGCCAGCATTCCCCGGTGGTCTTGTACGTTTTTAATCAATCCCGAAAGACGTGTGGCATAACTGGGATAGATGCCAACGTTCTGAAAGATACGCATTGAATTGAATTTTTCTAAAAAAGTCAAAACTACGTGAGCTACAAAACGGGACTCGCGGACCGCCTGCTCCGGCTGAAAAAGCGCGGATTCCAACGTGCTTTTTCAGCGGATATGGGCTGAGCCCTCAATTCCGCCGGTCCACGCCATGCGCTGCACATGAGAACCAACAGAAAGAGACCACCGGTTAACAAAGTTGTGAAAAACGAGGCGTTCGACAAGTTGATGATGTTGGGCATAGCCGCAGCACAAGCAACTCTTAAATTGACAGCAGGAATAAGACTGTCGAACCAACGCAAAGTAAACCCGATGAAGGCACCGATCAATACAACGCCCAACAGCCCTGCAGCTGCAATGCCGTCAGTGGCAAAGAAATTGGCGTTGGCATTCATGTCGAGATTCATGGACTGCCCGATGACTTCACCAACGGATACGGCGTAAGGGTAAGAAACAAAGGTGCTGACGACGTTGATGTGCGAATAAAGGGTATGGAGATTTTGAGAAAAGAAATCATAATAAGTGCCGGTAATTGCACCGACCATGCCATATGTACGCATAAAAACAATTGCAGAAATATTTTCGTATAGAACTGAATCTTCCGCGGTCGTCATCAACCCGAAAACAAGTGGCGCAATTAAACTGACTAATGCAAATATTGCAATTCCATGAAATTTAATCTTTTCGCGGCGTAGAACGAGCCAGTACATTGCCAAAATAATTACAATGGACAGCAAAATTGATTTCATTGCAAAGGTTGCATACACGAACAGCTGCCCCGCAATTCCGATCGCAAGGCAGAGCCGGTTCTTGTGCCGAAGGCCAATGGCCATCAACAAAGGATTGAAACAGCCGGACAACCACCCGGTTGCGTAACCAGCAAGATTTCCTACTGATAATTCGCCTGCCAAGCTGCGTTGCCCGTAAACGTCGGTAATGTCACTGAATGAAAGTGAACTACCAAATATGGCGAAAGAATATACAACCAAAATTATATAAAGGGCTGCAAATGTACATTTGAAAGTTGCGCGTGATATTCGCACCTTTACCTGTGAGGCTTTTATTCTGGGAATCCATATGATCAGAGAAAAGCTGATACCCACCGCAAAGCAAAGATCCAGTACGTCAGGCCGTAGTTCCTGCAAAATGGGGTATAAAACGACTGGAATATAAACGAAGAAGTAGATGCACCACGTTATGAAGGTTGAAAAGCGCTTGATATCCGTAGGCGTGAAGAAAGCAGGTGCAATTGCAATCAAAAAACAGATGGACAAGGTGGTGCCACTGACATTCCCCAAAGGAAACCCCAAGTAATCCCATCGCCGGAGTTTTTCGACATAAATGTAATAGAGGAGCCAAAAACAGCTACATGCGAAAACGATCGCACAGATGCGTTCCCAATACCGTTTCAAAAAACTCAGTCGCC
>JANXMO010000441.1 GCA_025354615.1 Burkholderiales bacterium
GATGAGCCACATGTAGACGGCTCAACTTTGCCTTGAGGTCTGTCTACTGCTCACATAGTGGTGGGTGGTCTTGAGTGCCCCTGTCAATTTGCTAAAGCCGCCGCCCGGCATCCAAAGCCACATCAAAAAGGGAAAGCCATGCGCGTTGTTGTCTGGGTGATGCGGGCTTTCGTTTTTTTTGCCCTGTTTGCTTTTGCCCTTAATAACCAGCATGACGCTGCTGTAAAGTGGTTTTTTGGGTATGAGTGGCATGCGCCCATGGTCTTCATTGTCTTGGGTGCCTTTGGAGCGGGCTGTGCTTTCGGCGTGTTTGCAATGGTGCCGAGTTGGTGGCAGCACCGCCAATTGGCGCGACGTATGACACCGCCAGCGGCAATGCAAGCGCAAGCGCCGTCCCCCGCACCAACCTTGCCGCCTGAACACCCGCCACGCGATGGAATTTGATCTGCAATGGCTGCTATGGGCGCTGCCGGTGGCATTCGGTCTTGGTTGGCTGGCCTCCCGGCTGGACGCTCGCCAATGGCGCCGCGAGCACCACAGCGCGCCGAAAGCTTATTTCAAGGGTCTTAATCTGCTGCTCAACGAACAGCAGGACAAAGCGATTGACGCTTTCATCGAGGCTGTTCAACAAGATCCTGACACCACCGAACTGCATTTTGCGCTTGGGAATTTGTTTCGGCGTCGCGGTGAATACGAGCGTGCGGTTCGTGTGCATGAGCATTTGTTGCAGCGCGCCGATCTATCACAAGCCGAGCGGCATCGCGCACAGCATGGGCTGGCCCAGGACTTCATGAAAGCTGGCCTTTTCGACCGTGCCGAGGCTGCGTGGCAGGCATTGGAAGGAACGGCCTATGCCACTGAAGCCCGGCTGGCGCTGTTGACGCTGCATGAGCGTTCACACGATTGGCGTTGCGCAATCGTTGATGCGCAGAAACTCGAACGCAGTGGTACGGGTACTTACGCCTCTCGCATTGCGCATTACTGGTGCGAACTGACGCTTCAAGCTGACGTGAATGGGCACATTGGGGATGCCGACGCTGCACTGGAGCGGGCACAAGCTATTGCACCTCAAGCAGCACGGCCTCTGGTCTTGGCCGGTAGCCGCAGCATGCGGGCCCGGCAATATGAATTGGCCCTTCGATATTGGCGCCGTCTGCTTCTCGTGCAGCCAGCCGGTTTTGGCTTGGTGGCCCGTGATTTTGCGCACTGTGCAGCAACGGTTGGTGATGGCGACGTGGCCTTGGCCGAACTGCAGACGCTGTACCTTCAAACACCTTCTCTCGATATTTTGTCCGCTATTGACCGGCTCGACCCCGTGCCAGCAAACAAACGCCAGCGCCTGCTTGATCACCTCAAGCGGATGCCCAGCCTGTCGGCCGCGGTGACATTGTTGTCAACGGAGTTTTCTCCGGGCCTGGACAATGTGGCGGCTCAAAATCATGAAGCCGTGGCTGCCGTTATCAACAAGGCAGCAAAGCCATTGCAGCGCTACCGCTGCGCAGCCTGCGGTTTTGACGCGCAGGTTTATTTTTGGCAATGTCCCGGTTGCTTGAACTGGGACACGTATCCAACACAACGACTGGAAGATCTGTGAGCCTCATTCCACATCGGGACCGTATCGAAAAAGCACGTGTGCTCGTCCTGGGGGACGCGATGTTGGACCGCTACTGGTTTGGCAACGTCGACCGCATTTCGCCCGAAGCACCTGTTCCGGTAGTGCGTGTCACCCGTGAAGAAGAGCGCCTGGGCGGCGCGGCCAACGTTGCGTTGAACGTCAAAGCACTGGGCGCGAACAGCACGCTGTTGACCGTGGTTGGCCAGGATGAGCCCGCTCGCCGCCTGCAGCGCTTGCTGGAACGCGAGGGCGTGGCGGCTTTGCTGGGAGAGGATCCCAAGCTCTACACCATCGTGAAGCTCAGGGTGATCGGTCGTTCGCAACAATTGATTCGGATTGATTTTGAAAGCGTGCCCGACTACGACGTTTTGCAAAGCGTGCTCGATGATTACGAGCGTGTGCTTCCACTACATGACGCTGTGTTGCTCAGCGATTACGGCAAAGGCGGCTTGGCCCATATTGCACGCATGATCGAATTGGCGCGGCAACACGGCAAGCCGGTTCTCGTGGACCCCAAAGGCAGCGACTATTCCCGCTACGCAGGTTCCACCGCCATCACGCCCAACCGTGCTGAACTTGCACAAGTGATCGGCCCGTGGCGCAACGAAGCGCAGTTGGAAGAGAACGCGCAGGCGTTGCGTCAAAAACTGCGTCTCGATGCGTTGGTGTTGACGCGATCTGAAGAAGGAATGTCGCTGTTCGACACAGCGGGTGTCGCGAATGTGGAAGCCCAGGCCCGCGAAGTGTTTGACGTTACCGGCGCAGGTGACACGGTGATTGCAACGCTTGCCACCATGCTGGCCTGTGGCCTGAGTCTGCGCGAAGCAATGGTGGTTGCCAATGTTGCCGGTGGCCTGGTGGTGGGCAAGTTCGGCACCGCCAGTGTGAGCCGCCAGGAGCTTGTCGACGCCACTGACAACAATCAAAAGGCTTTCTTATGAAAGTAGTCGTGACCGGCGCCGGGGGAATGATCGGCAGCAATCTGGTGCATGGGCTCAACGCCATCGGCATTGACGACGTCATCGCCGTTGACGACCTCACGGATGGTTTCAAGTACCGCAATCTTTTAGGCGCACGACTCAGCGATTATTTTGACCGTAGCACTTTTTATGAGCGCTTCGCAAGCGGTGCATTGGGCCGTGTGGAGGCCGTCTTTCACCAAGGTGCATGTTCCGACACGATGGAGCACGATGGACGGTACATGCTTGACAACAACTACCGCTGCTCGAAAGACCTGCTGGACGCCTGCCAGGCCCAAGGCACACGGCTGTTGTATGCCTCTTCAGCCGCCACTTATGGCGCAAGCACTTCATTCCGCGAAGAAGCCATTTTCGAGCGGCCGCTGAACGTGTATGGGTATTCAAAGCTGCTGTTTGACAACGTCGTACGACGGCATCTTTCCAGCCTGACGACACAGGTTGTGGGGTTTCGCTATTTCAATG
>JANXMO010000589.1 GCA_025354615.1 Burkholderiales bacterium
CACCCACAACGACGCCGGTGTCCGCACGCGTGTCAACCGACAGGCTCTGGTTCTGACCATGAATGATGGACGCACAGCCCACCAGTTGAAAAGCAGCCAACGCCACAAGTATTTTGCAAAATTTCATCGTGTCTCCGCAAGAAAGGCCGGCCGCAACAGGCGAACGGTTACAAATTGTAATCAGGCCCGTTGCGGTCACTCCTTTCTGCTCGGCTTTTTACTTCTGCACCCGCACCATCGCCGCTTCCATGCCCGCGCCTTCGAGGCGCTCTTTGGCGCCGTCGGCCTCGTCTTTTTTCTCATATGGCCCCAGCCGCACGCGGTAGACGGTGCGGCCGGCCTGCTCGCGTTCGCTGACGCGGGCGGTGAACCCCAGCATGCCGAGGCGGGCGCGTTGCTGTTCGGCTTCTTCGGCTTGCGTGAAGGCGCCGGCCTGGACGAAGTAGCGGTACGGGTCGGCGGCGGGCGTGGGCGGCGGCAGGCCATCGGCGCCAGGGCGGTCAGCGAGGATGGCGGCCGGGTCGCGCGTGCTGGTGACGCGTGATGACGGGGGCGCAGACGCGGCACTGCCGGGCGTGCTGCCGGCGGCAACATCAGGCTCGCTGGCCGCGGCCACGGGTGACGCCGGCCGCGCCGGGTTCTTGCCGTACAGCGGGCCGTTCGGGTCCCAGTTCTTGTTTTTCTCGATTTCCGCCGCGTCTTGCTCGGCGGTGCGTTGCGGCACTTTGTTGATGAAGGGCACGGGCACCTTGGTGACGTAGAGCGCCACACCCAGCGCCAGTGCCAGGCCGATCAACAGGCCGACGACCATTCCCATGCCAAAACCGCCGGCTTGTTTTTTCATGCTGCGCTTTTTTCCGTGATCAAAGAAAGAGTTCTGGCGGCGGTTTGCTTGATGTGGTTGTTGTTGCCGCCGCCGCCGCCGCTCACATTTTTTCAGGCGCGCCAACGCCCAGCACGGCCAGCGCATTGCGGATCACTTGCCGCGTGGCCGACAGCAGCGCCAGCCGCGCCAGCGTCAGCGCCGTGTCGCTGTCGACGAGAAAGCGCTCGGCGGCGTAATAGCTGTGGAAAGCCGCGGCCACGTCGCGCAGGTAGAAGGCCACGTCGTGTGGCGCCATGCCGGCAGCGGCGCGTGCCAGCAGCGGCGGGTAGTCGGCGAGTTTGCGCATCAGCGCGGCTTCGCTCGGCGCGGTCAGCCGCGAGGTGTCGGCCGTGGCAATCGCGGTGGCGTCGCCGCCCTTGTCGGTGAACTGCTGAATGACCGAGCAGATGCGCGCGTGCGCGTACTGCACGTAGAACACCGGGTTTTCGTCGTTCTGCTTCAAGGCCAGGTCGACGTCGAAGACGAATTCCGTGTCGGCCTTGCGGCTGATGAGGAAGAAGCGAACGGCGTCGCGGCTGGTCCAGTCGACCAGGTCGCGCAGCGTCACGTAGCTGCCCGCGCGCTTGGAGATCTTGACCTCCTCGCCGCCTTTCATCACTGTCACCATCTTGTGCAGCAAGTAGTCCGGGTAGCCGGCGGGAATGCCGGCATTCGCCGCCTGCAGGCCGGCGCGCACGCGGGCCATGGTGCCGTGGTGGTCGCCGCCCTGGATGTTGATGGCCTTGCCGAAGCCGCGCTGGTATTTGTCCAGGTGGTAGGCGACATCGGGCACGAAGTAGGTGAAGCTGCCGTCGGACTTGCGCATCACGCGGTCCTTGTCGTCGCCGTACTCGGTGGTGCGCAGCCAGAGCGCGCCATCCTGCTCGTAGGTCTTGCCGGCGGCGACGAGGCGCGCAACCGTCGCGTCGACGCGGCCGCTCGCGTAC
>JANXMO010000591.1 GCA_025354615.1 Burkholderiales bacterium
TCGACGAACTCGCGGCCGATGATCTTGCGCTTGGCCTCGGGGTCGGTGACGCCGGCCAGCGCGTTCAAAAAAGCCTCACTGGCGTCAACATGGATGACCCGCGCGTGCAGCTGGCCGGCGAACATGTCCATCACCGCGCGGCCTTCGTCGAGGCGAAGCAAGCCATGGTCGACGAACACGCAGGTGAGCTGGTCACCGATGGCGCGGTGGATCAACGCGGCGGCCACGCTGGAATCGACCCCGCCGCTCAAGCCGAGGATGACGTGCTCATCGCCCACCTGCTCGCGGATGCGGGCCACGGCTTCGTCGATGTAGTTGCCCATCACCCAGTCAGGACGGGCGCCGGCAATGCCGAGCACGAAGCGGTTGAGGATGGCGCGGCCTTGCGCGGTGTGCGTGACCTCAGGGTGGAACTGCAGGCCGTAGAAGCCCCGCGCCTCATCGGCCATCGCGGCAATTTCGCAGCTCGGCGTGGTCGCCATCACTTTGAAGCCCGGCGGCAGCTGGCTGACCTGGTCGCCGTGGCTCATCCAGACCTTGAGCATGCCGTGGCCCTCGGTGGTGCTGAAATCCTCGATGCCATCGAGCAGGCGGGTGTGGCCACGGGCGCGCACCTCGGCATAGCCGAATTCGCGGTGGTCGCTCCAGACCACGCCGCCGCCCAGCTGCACCGCCATGGTTTGCATGCCGTAGCAAATGCCCAGCACCGGCAGGCCCAGTTCCCACACCGCTGCGGGTGCGCGCAGCGCATGGTCCTCATAGGTCGACGCGTGGCTGCCCGACAGGATGATGCCCTTCAGGCCGCCGGCTTGCGCAAAGGCGCGAATGAAGTCGTCACCCACATCGCTGGGGTGGATTTCGCAGTACACGTGGGCTTCGCGCACACGGCGGGCGATCAACTGCGTGAGCTGGGAGCCGAAGTCGAGGATGAGGATCTTGTCGTGCATGGCGGAAAGTCGGCTGAGAGAAAAAAGGTGCGTCAGGCGGCCGGTGGTGGCTGTAACAGCGCGCGGCGCTCACGGCTGAAGTGCCACCAAGCAACCCACATCGCGCAGAACTGCAATGCGGCGCAGAAGAAGAACGGCATGCCGACGCGCCAGTCGGCGGGCGGCAGATGCGACACCGCACCCATCAGCGGCGCGCCCAACACCGGGCCGAGCACCGCCATCAAGCTGCCAAGCGACGACACGGCGCCCATCGTCTGCCCTTGCGAACGGGCGTCAGCCGCATTGGAGACGATGCTCTGGATCGACGCGGTCACGGTGAAGCCCAGCAGGTTGATCGCGATGACCACGAACATCACCCAGCCGGCCGGCGCCAGGCCCCAGGCCAGGTAACCGAGCGCGCTGGACACCAGTCCCACCGTGGCCAGCCGCGGCGCGCCAAAGCGCTTGAGCAAGCGGCCGAGCAAAAAGCCCTGCACCAACGCAGCCGCAATGCCCACGGCAAACAGTGACCAGCCGTTCTCGGTCGGCCCCCAGCCGAATTTGAAGGTGGTGTAGAGCACCCACACCGTGTACATCGTGAACTGCGCCAGGTTGGTCAATGCGATGACGGCGACCAGTGGCCCCACCCCCTTGAGCGCACTGAGCTGGCGCAGCGAGGCAACCGGGTTCGTCGACGCCCAGCGCCACGGCCGGCGCTGCTCTGGCGGCAGCGACTCCGGCAACACCAGCCAGCCATAGAGCAGATTGACCAGCGCCAGCGAGCCGGCCACGAAAAACGGCAGGTGCAAATCGATGGCACCGAGCACCCCGCCCATCGCCGGGCCGAGGATGAAACCAATGCCAAACATGGCGCCCAGCAGGCCG
>JANXMO010000002.1 GCA_025354615.1 Burkholderiales bacterium
CATCGCGCTGGCCCAGCTTGTCGCCTACACGCAGCGTCATCACCATGCGGTGGTAGTCAGCCGGATTGCCGATGCCGTAGATGGCGGAAACGGTGGCAACGATCAACACATCGCGCCGCTCCAGCAGGCTTTTGGTCGCGCTGAGCCGCATTTGCTCGATGTGCTCGTTGATGGCGCTGTCTTTCTCAATGAACAGGTCGCGCTGCGGTACGTAAGCCTCAGGCTGGTAATAGTCGTAGTAGCTGACAAAGTACTCGACAGCATTTTTCGGAAAGAACTCGCGAAACTCGGCGTAAAGCTGTGCGGCCAATGTTTTGTTGGGCGCAAAAACGATAGCCGGGCGGCCCATGCGGGCAATCACATTGGCCATCGTGAACGTTTTGCCCGAGCCGGTCACGCCCAGCAGAGTTTGGAAACTCAAACCGTCTTGAATGCCGGCGGCCAGCTGGGCGATGGCTTGCGGCTGGTCACCCGCCGGCGGGTACGGCTGGAACAGCACAAAGGGCGAATCATCAAACGTCACAAACTCGCCAACCGCTTCGGGTGGCTGCGCGCCAACGTCGGCAAGAGCAGGAGTCACGGTAGCCATGGCAGATAAAATCTCCGCAGGTTGGCGCCTTGCAGCAGCGCAGGGCAACCCTAAAGAGTATCCGATCTCGCCATTCGCTGCCCAATTGCGGGCAGCACATCCACTCAAAGGAATTCCGCATGGCCACGCTATTTGCTGCCGTCGACATGGCTGCACGCGACCCAATTCTGGGTCTCAACGAACAATTTACCGCCGACCCAAACCCAGCCAAAGTTAATCTCGGCGTGGGTGTCTATACCGATGAAAACGGCAAACTGCCGCTGCTCAAATGCGTGGCCGAGGCCGAGCGGCAAATCCAGGAAACGCCCAAGCCGCGCGGTTACTTGCCCATCGACGGCATACAAGCCTATGACCGCGCTGTGCAAACACTGGTGTTTGGCGCTGACAGTGCGGTGCTGCAAACCGGCCGTGTGGCAACGGTTCAAGCACTCGGCGGCACAGGCGGGTTGAAGTTGGGGGCCGATTTTTTGAAGCGATTGAATCCGGGCGCAACCGTGCTGATCAGCGACCCGAGCTGGGAGAACCACCGAGCATTGTTCAGCCAGGCCGGTTTTGCCGTTCAAAGCTATCCGTACTACGACGCCAGCCGGCGTGGCGTTGACATAGACGGTTTGTTGGCCTGCCTGCAGGCTGCCGCAGCTGGCAGCATCGTGGTGTTGCATGCCTGCTGCCACAACCCGACGGGCTGCGATCTGACGCCATCGCAATGGGCACAGGTGATCGAGGCCGTCAAAACCCAGGGGCTGGTCGCTTTCATCGACATGGCTTACCAGGGATTTGGCGAGGGCATTGTTGAAGACGGTGCGGTCATCGGGCAATTCGTTGCATCCGGGCTGTCGTTTTTCGTGTCTACCTCGTTTTCCAAAAGTTTTTCGCTGTATGGCGAACGTGTGGGCGCTCTCAGCGTCGTATGTGCCGACCAAAACGAGGCCGCGCGTGTGCTGAGCCAGTTGAAGACCGTGGTGCGCACCAATTATTCAAACCCGCCGACACACGGCGCGCAAGTGGTTTCCCTTGTTTTGAACACACCTGAATTGCGAGCGCAATGGGAAGAGGAACTGGCGGGCATGCGTCGCCGCATCAAACGCATGCGCCTGGCGTTGCGTGAAAAATTGACCGCCGCCGGCCTTTCTCACGACATGGACTACATCACCCGCCAGCAAGGAATGTTCAGCTATTCCGGCCTGAGCGCCTCGCAAATGCAGCGCTTGCGCAGTGAATTTGGTGTTTATGGCGTTGATTCCGGCCGCATCTGCGTTGCTGCGTTGAACGATGGCAATATCGACGCGGTGGTCAGCGCCATTGCACGTGTGGCCTGAATTGGCGGGTGTGCGGCTTGCTTATCCGGGTGTTGACAAGCTGGTATGTGGAACAAAGTGCGTCAAGGGTTTCCAACTTTGCTGCATTGCAGCAAAATGGGCTTGGTTTCGGTTGCATTTGACAAAAAGCTTAGCGGCTGTGTCGTCAACAGCCTTCTTCCCTGCGGGATGCAATGCCCGTGACGTTTGACCACAGGACACGCCATGCTGTATCAACTTTATGAGACACAACGAGCGCTTCTAAGCCCGTTTGCCGAGTTTTCCAATGCATCGGCCAAGCTTTACACCCACCCTCTGCTGCCTTTTACTCACACGCCAATGGCTGCCCGTGTTTCAGCGGGCATGGGTTTGATGCACCGGCTGTCGAAGGATTACGAAAAGCCTGAGTTCAATATTCGTTCGGTCAGCATTGCTGATATCGATGTCGCCGTGCAAGAGCAGGTGGCCCTGGCCAAACCGTTTTGCCGCTTGTTGCGCTTCAAGCGCTTCACAGACGATTCACCCATGCTGTCGTTGATGAAAGACCAGCCGACGGTGCTCGTCGTGGCACCACTGTCTGGCCACCACTCGACGCTGTTGCGCGAAACCGTTCGCGAACTGCTGCACGACCACAAGGTCTACATCACCGACTGGACCGATGCGCGCATGGTGCCAGCCGACGTCGGGCCGTTCCACCTTGACGACTATGTGGCCTACATTCAGGATTTCATTCGACACATCGGCCCTGAAGTCAACGTGATTTCGGTGTGCCAGCCCACGGTCCCGGTTTTGGCGGCCATTTCCTTGATGGCCAGCGCGGGTGAGCCAACACCGCGGACCATGACAATGATGGGCGGCCCGATCGACGCGCGCAAAGCACCGACCGCGGTCAACAACCTCGCCATGAAGAAAGACCTTGAATGGTTTGAACGCAATGTGATTTACCGTGTGCCGGTCAACTACCCGGGCAAAGGGCGCCGCGTGTACCCCGGCTTTTTGCAGCACACCGGCTTCATCGCGATGAACCCCAGCCGGCATTTGAAGTCGCACTACGACTTTTTCATGAATTTGATGCGGGGCGATGACGAAAACGCCGACTTCCACCGCAGTTTCTACGATGAGTACAACGCCGTGCTCGACATGCCGGCTGAGTACTACCTGGACACCATCAAAACAGTGTTCCAGGACTTTTCACTCGTCAACGGCACCTGGTATGTGAAAGACCAGCAGGTGCGCCCGCAAGACATCAAGACCACCGCCTTGCTGACCATTGAAGGCGAGTTGGACGACATCTCGGGTGCTGGCCAGACGCGGGCAGCGCATGATTTGTGCAGCGGCGTTGCAGCAGAGCAGCATTTCCATTACGACGTGGTGGGCGCCGGCCATTACGGCATTTTCTCGGGTCGGCGCTGGCGTGAAAAAGTTTATCCGGAGGTGCGCCACTTCATTGCTGCCCACCAACCGGCTGCACTGCCTACAGCGGCAACAACGGCGGTAGATATCGCCCCTACTACGGTAGAACCCACGGCGTTGGCGGCAGCTGCGGTCACCTCGCCGATCGTTGCCACATCGCCTATTCCCGCAGTGCCCAAAACACCGATTGCAGCAGTCGCTTCTTCGCCGCCGCGCAAGGCCAAATCCGGCGCAGCGGCAGCGGTAGCGGTAGCAGCGCCGGTGGCCTTGCCGGTCGTACGCAAGCGCACGGCGAAAGGGTAACGCACCGGTGCCTGTTCTTGAGAGTTTGATTCAGGCACTCGACGACGCGCTGCCCCAAACCCAGTGCACGCGTTGCGGTTATCCCGATTGCCGCGGCTATGCACAAGCCATGGCGGCAGGCGAAGCCGACATCAACCAATGCCCGCCGGGGGGTGCCGAGGGCATTGCCCGGCTGGCGGCGCTGACGGGGCGTGCCGTGCTGCCGCTCGCGATGGTCCATGGGGTGGAAGCGCCACGGCAACGGGCAGTGATCGATGAAGCGGCGTGCATCGGATGTGCACTGTGCCTCAAGGCCTGTCCGGTCGACTGCATCGTCGGCGCGCCCAAGCGGATGCATACGGTGATCGCCGCGTTGTGCACCGGCTGTGAGCTGTGCCTGCCGGCATGCCCGGTGGATTGCATCTCGCTGGTGGCGGCTTCAGCCGACAACGCCACCGGCTGGGCTGCCTGGAGCCCCACGCAAGCCCGGGAAGCGCGCGGGCGCTACACCGCACGCCAGCAGCGCCGGCAAACTGATGCCGCTGAAGAAAGCGCACGGCTGGCGGCAGCCACCCATACGCGCATTGCCGGGGCCACTGCCGCTGTTCCATGAAACCGGCGGACATCGAGCCTTTTTTTGCCATCCTG
>JANXMO010000005.1 GCA_025354615.1 Burkholderiales bacterium
TCCAGCGGGCGGCTTTCGGTCTTGCAGGATTTTTCAACACCCACGGCGTCGATCAGTACGAAGCGCGTTTTGGCGCCGTCGGCACTGCCGCTCACGCGCTTGAGGCCGTCGGCATCCAGGCTGCGCACGCCGCGGCCTTTCATCTGCTCGTAATAGCCCTTGCTGCGCACATCGCGCATGAACAGCAGCACTTCCAGCGGCTTCACGTCAGTGCCCGTGGCAATCATGTCAACCGTGACGGCAATGCGCGGGTGGTAGTCATTGCGGAAGCTGGCGAGCAGGCTGTCGGCGTCTTCCTCGGAGCGGTAGGTGACTTTCTTGCAAAAGGCATTGCCCTGGCCGTAGACCTCGCGAACGATGTTGATGATGTCGTCGGCATGGCTGTCGGTCTTGGCGAAAATCAGGGTCTTGGGCGTCTCCTGGCGGGCGGGGAAAATCTGTGTTTCCACCGCCGTCTTCATCGCCTGGATGACTTGGCGAATCTGGCTCAGATTGACCACCGAACGGTCCAGCTCCTTGCCCGTGTAGAGGCTGTCTTCCTCGGTTTCGCCCCAGCGCTTCTTGCGCGTCTGGCGGTCACGGTGGTCCACCCATTCCTTGGCTTTGAGTTCGGCGCCTTTCTGCGTGATCTCGGTGACGATCTCGAACACGTCATAGCCGACGTTCACGCCGTCGGCCACCGAGTCTTCATAGCTGTATTCGGCAACGATGTTCTCGTTGAAGAAGCCGAAGGTGCGCTTGTCAGGCGTGGCGGTGAGGCCGATGAGAAAGGCGTCGAAGTAGTCGAGCACCTGCTTCCACAGGTTGTAGATACTGCGGTGGCACTCGTCAATGACGATGAAGTCGAATGCTTCAACGGCAATGGCCGGGTTGTAGCGAACGAGCTTTTCCTGCTTGGCAGTCTGCTGCACTTCATTGAGTGACACATCTTCGGCGGACTCGTCGATGGGCTCGCCAGCCAAGATGGAATACATGCGCTGGATGGTGCTGATGCACACCTGCGCGTGCGGGTCGATGTGGCTCGACGCGAGCCGCTGCACGTTGTAGAG
>JANXMO010000024.1 GCA_025354615.1 Burkholderiales bacterium
TACCAGCCTCAGTGCAGCCTCATGCGACTGAACATCACGCAGGCGGTCTGCTGTTAACAGCTTGTCGAGGTTGGCACTCATGCTGCCACCCCTTGTGCCTTGGTGGCGGCAGCAAGCAATTCAACAAACTCATCCAGCCACTCAACAACGATTTTGCTGACTTGATTTGTTTCGGGTGTGTCGCCTTCTGTTATTGCAAGGAACCAACGCTCAATCGGCCGTGAAGAATCAGGCCTAATGCCATTGCCCAGGCCGTAGCACTCAACGCCTCGAACATTGGCGATGGTGCCGACAAGGCAGGCGCAATCGCCTTTATACGTTGATCCATTTACTTTCCCCGCAATTAGTGCCGCCCTTAATCCGGCCACTTCTGCTGGAGCGCGAAGCAACACATCAAAGAAATCTGTTTTGATGTTTTGCAAGTAGGCGCCGCTCACGTCGCAGCCGCTCAGGTTGCTGCCGCTCACGTCGCAGCCGCTCAGGTTGCTGCCGCTCAGGTCGCTGCCGCGCAGGTTGCTGCCGCTCAGGTCGCTGCCGCGCAGGTTGCTGCCGCTCAGGTCGCTGCCAGCCGCCGCCGCCTTCTCAAGCGCATGCCGAGCTTCCAGCCCGCTCGGCACGCCGTCCGGAATCTCGCACTCAAACAGCACCTTGCTGCTGTCGTATCGGCTGACGATCTTGTAAATGCGTTTTTGGGTTGCTTCCACATCTGCCCCTTTGGGTTTCGATGAGGTAGACTGTAGCAACGCTTTAGGTTTGTGGCAATAGCATTGCTACATTTATTTTCACCGACCCAAAAAAAAGGCCCGCGCGGTGCGGGCTGAACCGGGGCATGAGGCCCCACTTTGAAAGGAAGCTATGAACTCAATCCTGCACACGGTTACAAACAACCTATTCGTGCCTGCCGATGAGGGCAGCGCTGCCCGGCTGGAAATCAACAACAGCGGCGTGACGCTGTCGGGCTACGTTCTTGTGCCCCAAGAGCGCGTGCAGGATATGGACGCGCTCTTGGCTACCTTGCGCCCGCTCAGTGTGCGGGCGCCTCACCAAGCCGCTTAAACCTCTGTTCCCTTGACCTTTGAGCCATCCTCAAGGGTCACCGTCATGTTCTCTTTGTCGACCGGCATCACATTGGAGCAGTGAGGGCAGCGTTGCGTGTTGCCTTCCATTCGCGCCGAGGAGAGAGAGGCCGTGTTATCGATGAACATGAAGGAGTCACTTGCCTTGTCGCAGGACGGGCAGGTGACTTCTATTGATTTAATCGCGGTCATTTTTTCTTTCCAGTGATGCCCGGAAACGCCGGGCGCGCCACAGCAAGTC
>JANXMO010000066.1 GCA_025354615.1 Burkholderiales bacterium
CGCACCTGCATTTCGAGGTGATGGTCGAAGGCGTGCTGCAGGACCCGGCGAAATTTTTGGCCGCGGCGCCTGCCGATGCATTGGTTGCCCGAGCGTCCACGCCCCGGCGTTGAGGCGCTGAAGTGGCAGCGCGAGGGTAAACTCGCTGGCTTTGTGCGAGCAACCTGCGCCTGCGTCTGGTCACCACCGGGCCGCCGCCTGTACAGAGAAAATTCCGGTTTTCGCGCAAACCTGTTGCGCCTTTGGCGCTGTATTGCGCGCCTCAACTTTGACACCGCATGTTGCCCAAGCTTCTCACCTCGATTTTCGGTAGCCGCAACGAACGCCTGCTCAAGCAGTACCGCCGCGTCGTGCAGCAGATCAACGCGCTGGAGCCTGCCTTCGAAGCGCTGGATGACGTGGCGCTAGCCGCCAAGACACAGGAATTCCGTACCCGTTTCACCAATGGCGAAAGCCTTGACGCGTTGTTGCCTGAGGCTTTTGCCGTTGTTCGTGAAGGTGGCAAGCGTGCGTTGAAGATGCGCCATTTCGACGTGCAGTTGATTGGCGGCATGGTGCTGCATGCGGGCAAGATTGCCGAAATGCGCACTGGCGAAGGCAAAACGCTGATGGCAACCTTGCCCGTTTACCTGAATGCGCTGACCGGCAAAGGCGTTCACGTGGTCACCGTCAACGACTACCTGGCCCGGCGTGACGCCGAATGGATGGGGCAGCTCTATGGCTTTCTCGGCTTGCGCGTCGGCGTCAATTTGCCGCAGATGAGCCGCGAGGAAAAGCAGGCCGCTTACGCAGCCGATGTGACCTACGGCACCAATAATGAATTTGGCTTCGACTACCTGCGCGACAACATGGTGCAGGACACCGCCGACCGCGTGGCCCGCGGGCTGGCTTACGCCATCGTCGACGAAGTTGATTCGATCCTGATCGACGAGGCGCGCACGCCGCTCATCATCAGCGGCCAGGCCGAAGACCACACCGAGATGTACGTGCGCATCAACGCGGTGATTCCGCAGTTGAAAAAGCAGATCGGCGAAGCGGACCCGCGCACTGGCGAAGGCGTCACCGAGCCTGGTGACTTCACCATCGACGAGAAAAGCCACCAGGTTTTTCTGACCGAAGACGGACATGAAAACGCCGAGCGGCTGCTCACCACCAACGGCTTGCTGCCTGAAGGCGCCAGCCTTTACGACGCCACCAACATTGCGTTGATGCACCATGTCTACGCCGCGCTGCGCGCCACCCACCTTTACCACCGCGACCAGCATTACGTCGTGCAAACAGCGGCGCACGGCGCCGAAGTGGTGATCGTTGATGAATTTACCGGCCGCCTGATGACCGGGCGGCGCTGGTCGGACGGCCTGCACCAAGCCGTCGAGGCCAAGGAAGGTGTGCCGATCCAGAGTGAAAACCAGACGCTGGCCTCGATCACGTTCCAGAACTACTTCCGCATGTACGGCAAGCTGGGCGGCATGACTGGCACGGCCGACACCGAAGCCTACGAATTCCAGGAAATCTACGCGCTGGAAACAGTCGTCATTCCGCCCAACCGGCCGACGATCCGCAAGGATGAACTGGACCTGATCTACAAAACTGCGCGCGAGAAGTTCGATGCCGTGACCGCCGATATCCGCGAGTGCCATGAACGCGGCCAGCCGGTGCTGGTGGGCACCACGTCGATCGAGAACTCCGAACTGATCGCCAGCTTGCTGGCCAAAGCCCAGCTGCCGCACCAGGTGCTCAACGCCAAGCAGCATGCGCGCGAGGCCGAAATCGTGGCCCAGGCCGGGCGCCCCGGCGTCATCACCATTGCCACCAACATGGCTGGGCGCGGCACTGACATCGTGCTGGGCGGCAGTGTCGAAAACCAGATCAAGGCGCTGCAGGCCGACGCGGCGCTGTCGCCAGCGGCGATCGAAGCACGTGCGAAAACGCTGCGCGACGAATGGCAAGGCCTGCACGAAGCGGTCAAGGCGCAGGGCGGTTTGCGCATCATCGCGACCGAGCGCCATGAATCGCGGCGCATCGACAACCAGCTCCGCGGCCGCTCGGGCCGCCAGGGCGACCCCGGGTCATCGCGTTTTTATTTATCGCTCGACGACCCGTTGATGCGCATTTTTGCCGGCGAGCGCGTGCGCTCCATCATGGAGCGGTTGAAGATGCCCGATGGCGAAGCCATCGAAGCGGGCATCGTGTCGCGCAGCATCGAAGGCGCGCAGCGCAAGGTGGAAGCGCGCAATTTCGATGTCCGCAAGCAGCTGCTCGAATACGACGACGTCTCGAATGACCAGCGCAAGGTGATCTACCAGCAGCGCAACGACATTCTGGAAGCCGAGCAGCTGGTCGAGCAGATTGCCCAATTGCGCGCCGGCACGATGACCGATCTGGCGCGCGGTTTCGTGCCGTCTGAGAGCGTTGAGGAACAGTGGAACCTGGCCGGCCTGGAGGCGGTGCTGCGTGACGAGTGGCACCTCGAGGTGCCGCTGCGCGCCCACGTCGAAGCCGCTGACGCCATCACCGATGATGAGGTGGTCGAGCAGGTCGTCAAGGCCGCCGACACGGCGTTCAACGCCAAACTGGAGCGCGTGGGGGCCGAGCAGCTGACGCCGTTCATGCGCATGATGTTGCTGCAGTCGATCGACCAGCATTGGCGCGAGCACCTGGCGGCGCTCGACTACTTGCGCCAGGGCATCCACCTGCGCGGCTATGCCCAGAAAAACCCGAAGCAGGAGTACAAGCGCGAGGCTTTCGAGCTGTTCAGCCAGATGCTGGACGCGGTACGGACCGATGTGACGCGGGTGCTGATGACGGTGCGCGTGCAGTCGCAGGAAGAAGTGGCGCAGGCCGCCGAAGCGCTGGAAGACCAGGCCGAGCGCATCAGCAACGTGACTTACACGCACCCCAACGAGGATGGCAGCGTCTCGCAAGAGGTGGCGGTCGACAACAGGGCCGCTGCCCACAACGCTGCGGCGGTTGTGGTTGCCGGCGGCCCGCCCAAAGCCGGCCGCAACGACCCTTGCCCCTGTGGCAGCGGTAAGAAGTACAAGAACTGCCACGGCAAGCTGAGTTGATGTGGCGGTGCAAGACGCAGCAGGCCTTCCGAGGCTGTTTACCGGCTTGGTGAGGCGTTGGCCATGACCGGTTTGCCTGAAGCCGACGCCTCCGCTGCTGCTGACGAAACAGCGCCGGGTCGCGGCTGCAACCGGCCCGCGCATGAGTTGCCCGCAGCGTGCGATGTGCTGGTGGTCGGCGCCGGGCCGGCTGGCAGCGCCGCAGCGCTGACGCTGGCGCATGCCGGCTGGAACGTGGTGTTGGTCGACCAGCACACATTCCCGCGCGACAAGGTCTGTGGTGATGGGCTGATTCCGGACGCCCACCACGCGTTGCGCCGCCTCGGCGTGCTGGATGAAGTGCTGTCAAAAGCCCGATCGGCTGCGCACGTGGCCTGCATCGGCCCGCGTGGAGGGCGTGTCGACGTGCCCGGCACGCTGGCCGTGCTGCCGCGTCGCGTGCTCGATGACGTGTTGTGCCGCGCCGCCGTGCGCGCCGGCGCGTGCATGTTTGCGCCGCTGCGGCTGGTCGCCGTGCTGGAGCAGGCGATGCCGGGCGGCGCAGGCACCGAAGTGACGGGCGCCCGGCTACAAGGCGCGGCAGGCAAAATTTATGACATTCACGCGCCCTGGGTGGTGCTGGCCACCGGCGCGGTGCCACAGGCGCTGGCCGCGGCCGGCTTGTGCCAGCGGCGCACGCCCAGTGGTGTGGCCCTGCGCGGCTATATAAAGCACGAAGCCATGGCGGCGCGGCTGCAAGCGTTAGAGGTCGTTTGGCATCCGCGTATCAAGCCGGGTTATGGCTGGATTTTTCCGGGGCCGGGCGGCGTTTTCAATATCGGCGTGGGTGTGGCGCACAGCCATGCACGGGGCGCCTTGCGCGGCCGCAACATGCAAGACATCAACCTGCGCCAAGTATTTAAAGACTTCACTGAAATCTACCCGCCGGCGGGTGAACTGGTGGCGCAAGGCGAGTGGACGTCGGAACTCAAAGGCGCGCCACTGCGCTGTTCGCTCGATGGCGCCACTTTGTCCCGGCCCGGCCTGCTGGTAGCCGGGGAGGCCGCGGGCAGCACCTATGCGTTCACGGGTGAAGGCATCGGCAAGGCGCTGGAAACCGGTCTTCTCGCGGCGCAAGCGCTGCTGCACGGCCG
>JANXMO010000069.1 GCA_025354615.1 Burkholderiales bacterium
GGCACCCGCGTCTGGGTGGCGCCGCTAGACTTCCGCACGCCCCCGCTTTTTGACGCCGAGCTGCTGGCTTTGCTGGCGTTGCGCTTGACACACCGGAATGACCTTGATGGACAACCGACTCCTTGAACTGCTGGTCTGCCCCGTCTGCAAAGGCCCGCTTGAACACCGACGCCCGCCACGCCATGCGCACCATGAGCTGGTTTGCCGTGGCGACCGGCTGGCCTTTCCTGTGCGAGACGGCCTGCCGGTGATGCTGGAAGCGCAAGCACGAGGCCTGGGTTCCGATGATCTGGCCAACCCCGTGCCGGCGCCCTTCGATCAGCCGGCATGAGCTTCACCGTTCTGATTCCAGCACGGTTGGCCTCCACCCGCCTGCCGCGCAAGCCGCTGGCCGACATTGTCGGGCTGCCGATGGTCGTGCATACCGCCCGCCGTGCGCAAGCTTCGCAAGCACGCGCGGTGGTGGTTGCCGCCGACCACGACGACATCGTTGCCGCCTGCGTTGCGCATGGCATTCAGGTGGTGTTGACACGCGGTGACCATGCCACTGGCAGCGACCGGCTGGCGCAAGCCTGCGAGCTGCTGGGCCTGGACGGGCGCGACGCGGTGGTCAACGTGCAGGGCGATGAACCGCTGATCGAGCCGGCACTGATCGACGCCTGCGCCGAGCTGCTCGTGCAGCACCCCGATTGCGTCATGGGCACTGCGGCCCATGCAATTGCCGAGCAAAGCGATTTGTCCAATCCCAATGTGGTCAAGGTGGTATGCAACGCGAGGGGCCATGCCTTGTATTTTTCCCGTGCGCCGATTCCCTGGTGGCGTGATGCACCAACCTCGCCGGCCGCCGCCTCTCAGGCGCCGCCCGCGGCGCTGCGCCATGTGGGCATATATGCCTACCAAGCCGGCTTTTTACGGCGCTTCGCCACCCTGCCCCAGAGCCCGCTGGAAACGGTGGAGTCACTGGAGCAGCTGCGCGTGCTATGGCACGGCGAGCGCATTGCGGTGCACGTGAGCCCGGTCGCGCCTGGAATAGGGGTGGACACACTGCAGGATCTGGAGCAATTGCGCATGCTGTTTGGCCAGAAAGCCGCTTCGGGTTGACACCGAGCCCATAGGCCCAGACAACGCAAGTCTGCGTGCTATTCTGAAAATGAATGGCGTACCGGCTGATAGATGCGCCCGCGGCGCTGCG
>JANXMO010000119.1 GCA_025354615.1 Burkholderiales bacterium
GGGCCGGCTCTACCCATTCCAGCTGATTGGCAATCACCACGGGTGTGGCTTGCCTGTCAACACTGCGGGTCAATGCCAATAAATCCCCATTGGACAAGGCCACGCAGCCGTCAGTGGCTTGCGGTGCACGGGAAAACTGAGTCGACTCAACGCCGTGAAGCCAAATGCCACTGCCGGTTCGCCCGTGAAGCTGGTCGTATTGATTGGGGTAATTCAAGACCATCGCCGAAACCCCGTACCGATCGGCCAGCTTGTCCTGGGACAAGCGGCCCGTCACGAAGTAAACACCCAGAGGTGTACGCAAATCGCCTTCAATGCGCTTTGCAGTGCCCAATTTACCGACGGATGCGTAATAGTTTTGCCGCATGACCAAGCCGTTGGGCGTGTTCTCGAAAACGTAGAGGCGCGAGCGCGTGGCATCCACCGCAATGGCGTGGCGAACGGTGGGTGACAAAAACACGAACTGGGACGGTATGGCGCCAGGCGGTGGCGAAACGGTCAATGAATTGACGCGTGCACGGGCCTCTGCTGACAAATCTTTGAGGCGTTCAGAAACTGGTTCTTTGCCTGTGACCGCTTCGTGTATGTCACCCGCCATCAGCGGGGCTGCGGCGCCGAATTCCTTGAGGGGTGAGGTGCGTGCCTTGAGTAAATCAGCATAAGCCAATTGAGCCAAGCTGAAATTTGGCACGTCTTTCGCCAAGCGGCGGGCTTCTTCAAGTGCATCGTCTCCGCGGGCCGCCGCCATCAAGGCATACACCCGCAACAGCCTCGCCTCCGGCGTGTTCGCAGTCAGTTGAGCCCGCTGCGCCAATGCAGTAGCACTCATGGCCGTGCTTGGTTGAGCGGTGAGAACCGTCCGGCTTGACGCAGGCGTCGCCGAGACAGGACGTGCATCCAGCGCCGTAGTGGATATTGAAGGCGCGGATGTGCCCGCGGACGCTGCCTTCTTTTTCCACATCAGCCCACCGGCAATCGCCATCAGTCCGACAAGCAAGACAAGCAAGACGAGCGCTACTCGACGCCAGGCCAGCGGCGCTGCCATCAACCGATGCCAGCGGGAAGTGCTGACCTTCGGCGGTGTGAACCGAATTGGCATCGAGACGACCGTGGCCAATGCCGGCTGCGCGGCATCGTCAGGCAAGTCGTCCTCCATGGCGTTCTTCAGCAAGGGCCTCACCACGGCAACTGCCTCTTTTGCACTGCAACGACGCCGTTCAAGGCTTTGTACCGGCCTCCATCAGCCACCTGACAACTCCCGCTGAATCAACCACCGGCCGTTGATTTTGTGAAATTCCAGCGTCTTGCGACTGGTGACGGCTAACGTGCCACCGTTATAGGACTGACGAAAGGATGCACGGGCCACAGTGCCGTCGATTTCCACTTTGATGTTGGAGACGTCGACTTTGATGTTGGATTTTCCAAGAATGCGCAGCCGTCGTGCAGCTTGCCATGCGGCACTGCTGGCATCGCCGGCTTTATAGCCGGGTATATAAGCATTGAAATAGTCGTTCAAATCCTTTCGGCTCCAGGCCAACGCCCATGCGTGAACTGCCGCGGTGACTACCGCGACTTCACCCGCTTCCCCGCTGGTCAGCGGTGTGACGGGTGCTTTTACTGGCGGCTTGCTGTCCGACGCGCGAGCGACACCCTCCACCGCCACATAAGAGGCGCTGGCCGCCAGCATTGTGTTCGCCGTAGAAGAAGCCGGCCGGCCGGTGCTGGCCAAAGTGGGGGTAGAGGCGGCCTGGCGAAGCGGTGTCGAAGATACGCGCGCTGTGCCAGCCGCTGAAACTGCTGGCAGTGAGGCGGTTGCGCTGTTGGTCGCGGGTGGTCGCGTGGCAACCGTAACGGGTGGAAGAGAACCGCCTGGGCCTGGGGTCACCCACAGCTCGTTCGGGTGCGGCTCGGCCGTCTCGTACAGGTTGCGGATCAGGACCAATTTGGGAGTGCTGTCGGCGTCATCGATCTGCAGTGCACGGGCGTAGGCCTTGCTGGCCATGCGTGTATACAAATCACCCAGATTCTGGAACGCGGTGCCATAGTTGGGTTTGCTGCGAATGGCGGATTCAAGCGTCGCCCGGGCTTTTTCAAGCTCGCCACGTTCGACGTAAAGCACGGCCAAATTGTTCAGAGGTTCAGGCAAGAAAGGAAAGTCCTGAACCATTTTTTGAAACAGGGCAATCGCCTCGTTGGACCGCTTTTGATCGACCAGCATCACGCCTTTTTGGAACCGCAAATTGGCGTCCGCGGGACGGCTTGCAATCAAGGCGTCGAGTTTTTTAAAGGCGTCCGCCGTGCGGCCAGCCTTGTAGGCTTCCTGCACGTCTGTCAAAGAAGCCGGCGCGCTGAATGCGGTCGTGGCGGGCACAAATGCCCAAGCCAACGCCAGCGTCAAGGCGCCTGCCATACGCATCGGCGACCGCAATGCGTCAACGGCGTTGGGTCGCGGCCGCCTAGCGTCAAGCGGCGCGGTCATCGAGGCTGCAGCAGCGTTGCCGTAAGGATCACCACCGGCTTGATGGGTACGTTCGAACTGACGCTTTGCGGATCGGTGGGAACTTGGCGAATGCGGTCGACCACCTCCATCCCACTCAACACGCGCCCGAACACGGCGTAGCCATAGCCGTCTGCCGCCGCACCGGCATCCAAAAAGGCGTTGTCGGTGACGTTGATGAAGAATTGCGCCGTCGCTGAGTTGGGATCCCCACGGCGCGCCATGGCAACGCTGCCGCGCCTGTTTTTCAGGCCGTTTTGGCTCTCGAGCTGGATGGGCGCCCGCGTGGGTTTCTCGGTCAAATCAGCGGTCATGCCGCCGCCTTGAATCATGAAGTCGGCAATGACGCGGTGAAAAACCGTGCCGTTGTAGTGGCCGTCTTTGACGTATTTAAGGAAGTTGTCCACCGTTTTGGGCGCGTGTTCATGGTCCAGCTCAAGCACGATGTCGCCCATAGAGGTGGACAGCTTGACATGCGGCGGCAAAGCCGCGGCAAAGCTGCTCGATGAAGCCCACAAAAGGGCCAATACAGCAAGAACGCGACGAAACGAGAAAAGAAGCGTCATGAGTGCAGCCCTGTGCAGAGAAAGGACGAGATGATGCCGCAATACAGATGCAACAGCTGGGGTCACGGGAGCGCCCGTGTGGGCAGGCTGGCAGTGTCTGTCAACCGGCGCAGCGCCAACAGCTTTGCGGGAACACTGGCGTCGCGCGGCTCCAGCCGCAACGCTTTTTGATAAGACTGCTGTGCCAGTTGCACATGAACATCGCCTAGATTCACCCGTGCCGCCGCGTATTCAGGGTTGGCACGCAAAGCTTGTTCAAGAGCGATCCGGGCGCGTTCGTAGTCGCCCTGGGCTGCATAGAGCCCCGCCAGGTTGTTATAGGGTTCCGCCAAGTCTGGATAGTCGAGCGTCAATGCTTCGTAGACCGCTTGCGCCTCGGCATTGCGCTGCAAGTCGGTCAGCACCACGGCTTTCAAAAATCGCAAAGCCGGGTCGGCGGGCGCCCGTTGCAGCAAAGTGTTGAGCTCTGAAAGTGCGGCGTTGGTTTGACCGCTGGCAATCAAGCGGGTCACAGGGCCGGGGCTTGCCTCGGCCGCCCGTGCGCTGATGAAGGCTGACGCAGCATAAAACGCCAGCAAGCAATTGCAAAAGCAGCGAGGGAAAAGGTTGAATCTCACGGACAGGGCAGGGGTTTAAAACGAAGCTGAAGGCCGAGGAAAAAGCAGTGCCCCCGCTATACTGAAAACAATTGTAGGCCAGTGCGATGCCCATGCGGCCGGTTTGGCGTCAGTTGCAAATCAGTCGCTGGTCGGCGCATTGGAGCTCTTTCCCATTGCCTTCGTCGGCTCGCTGCCCAGCCCGTTTTTTCTGCCCTCTGGCCATGACACTGCGCCTGTACAACACGTTGACACGCAAGATGGACGTCTTCGAGCCGCTGCGGCCGCGGCACGTCGGCATGTATGTCTGCGGCATCACGATCTACGACTTGTGTCACCTGGGCCATGCGCGTTTCATCGTGGCATTCGACATGGTGTACCGCTGGCTGCTGGCCTCTGGCTACACCGTCACTTATGTTCGCAACATCACGGACATCGACGACAAAATCATTCGCCGTGCGCTTGAACGTGGGCTGCCGATCGCTGAACTGACCGCAACCATGACGCAAGCCATGCACGAGGACTTTAAGGCCCTGGGTGTCTTGCCTGTCACCCATGAACCGAGGGCCGCCGCGCATGTGCCGCAAATGATTTCGATGATCGATGCGCTGGCGCGTCAAGGGCTGGCCTACCGCTCGGCCAGTGGCGACATGCATTACGCCGTGCGCAAGTTTGCAAGCTACGGCAAGTTGTCCGGCAAATCACTTGACGAGTTGCGTGCGGGTGAGCGCGTCGATGTTCAAGAGGACAAGCAAGACCCGCTTGACTTCGTGTTGTGGAAAGCTGCCAAAGACAGCGAGCCCGACGATGCCAAATGGGACAGCCCGTTCGGCCGCGGCCGGCCGGGCTGGCACATCGAGTGTTCGGCAATGAGCTGTGCCGTGCTCGGCAATCAATTCGACATTCACGGTGGCGGCATCGATTTGCAGTTTCCGCACCATGAGAACGAAATTGCCCAGAGCGAAGGCGCTCATGGCGGCCGTTACGCCAACTACTGGCTGCACAACGGCCATTTGATGGCGGACAACGCGAAGATGTCGAAGTCCCTCGGCAACTTTTTGACCATACGCGAGGTGTTGGCCCGCCATGACGGCGAAACCCTGCGTTTTTACATGCTGCGCACCCACTATCGCAGCCCATTCAATTTCAGCAACAGTCAATTGGATGACGCGCGCAGCGCATTGCGCCGACTGTACACGGCCCTTGAAAAATGGGATGAGCAGCTGGCGTCGTCCGAAGCTAGCGTTGACTGGGAGCAGCCCCAGGCCGCGGCTTTTCGCGCGGCCATGGATGAAGACTTCAACACGCCCGCCGCATTGGCTGTGCTGTTCGACCTGGCTGGTGAGTTGAACCGCAACCCTGCGCTCAGCACGGCCCGCTTGCTCAAAGGGTTGGCCGCAACGCTCGGCTTGCTCCAGCAAAAGCCGCTTCACTACTTGCATGGCGTGCAGCACCAGGGCAGTGGCGACGACGCCCGCATTCAAGGCTTGATCGCTGAACGCGCCGCTGCAAAAGCAATGCGGAATTTCGCGCATGCAGACGCTATCCGCCAAGCTCTGTTGGCCGAGGGCATTGCGCTGCAGGACGCGCCGGGCGGCACTGCCTGGATGAAAGTTTGACGGTGGTAGCTCCGTCGCCCAAACCAGAAGCCGCGGTGCCGGGCGCCCGCCCAGGCCAAGGCCAAGAACAAGACCCGTCGGTGTTGCCAAGCCTGCCCTTGTGCACCCCACCTTTTTGGGACGAGGCGTGTCGACATCTGGCCCGGCGTGACCGGGTGATGCGCAAGCTCATCCCGCAGTTCGGCCAGGCTCGGCTGCAAAGCCGGGGAGACGCTTTCACCACTTTGGCGCGTTCCATCGTGGGCCAGCAAATTTCCGTCAAGGCCGCTCAATCGGTGTGGAACCGTTTTGCCACGCTCGCAGCCGGCGAAGCCGCGCACGTTCAATCCTCGGCTGTGCTGCAACTCGATGCGACGCAGCTGCGTGCCGCGGGTCTGTCCGCACGCAAAGCCGAGTACCTGAGCGATTTGGCGCAGCACTTTGACAAAGGCCAGGTCCACGTGGGCCAATGGCAAAGCATGGAAGACGAAGCCATCATCGAAGAACTGGTGGCCATTCGGGGCATTGGCCGCTGGACGGCCGAGATGTTTTTGATCTTTCACTTGATGCGCCCCAATGTCATGCCGCTCGACGACCTGGGTTTGATCAAAGGCATCAGCGCCAACTACTTCAGCGGCGAGCCGGTGTCGCGTGCCGAAGCACGCGAGGTAGGCGAGGCCTGGGCACCTTACCGATCGGTGGCCACTTGGTATGTCTGGCGCAGTCTGGACCCGGTCCCCGTAGACTACTGACCGTGTACGAAAGGCCTCAAGGAATGAACAAAAGACACTTTCTCGACTTCGAGCAGCCAGTGGCCGAGCTGGAAACGAAAATCGAAGAATTGCGCTACGTTCAAAGCGAATCCGCGGTTGATATTTCAGAAGAGATCGACCGGCTCAGCAAGAAAAGCCAGCTGCTTACCAAAGACATTTACGCCAGCTTGTCACCCTGGCAAGTGACACAAATTGCACGTCACCCGCAGCGGCCCTATACGCTGGACTACGTGCACGATGTCTTCACCGACTTTCAAGAGCTGCACGGTGATCGGCACTTCGCTGATGACCAGTCGATCATCGGCGGCCTGGCACGTTTCAACGGCCAGGCATGCCTGGTGCTGGGCCACCAAAAAGGGCGTGACACGAAAGAGCGCGGGCTGCGCAACTTCGGCATGTCGCGCCCCGAGGGTTACCGCAAGGCACTGCGGCTGATGAAGCTGGCCGAAAAATTCGGCCTGCCCGTCTTCACATTTGTTGACACCCCAGGTGCGTACCCAGGCATTGGTGCGGAAGAGCGCGGGCAATCCGAAGCCATCGGCCGCAATATCTTCGAGATGGCGCAACTCGAAGTGCCCATTATCTGCACCATCATTGGCGAAGGCGGTTCCGGCGGCGCCCTTGCTATCAGTGTGGGCGATCAACTGTTGATGCTGCAATACGCCATCTACTCCGTGATTTCACCAGAAGGCTGCGCTTCCATTCTGTGGAAAAGCGCGGAACGCGCCGCCGATGCGGCCGATGCGCTGGGCATTACCGCGCACCGCTTGAAAGCGCTTGGTTTGGTGGACAAGATCGTCAACGAGCCGCTGGGCGGCGCCCACCGTGACAGCAAGCAGATGGCTGCCTACTTGAAACGCGCATTGAACGACGCCCTGCGCCAAGTCGCCGACTTGAAGCCCAAAGAATTGCTGCAAAAGCGCTACGAACGGCTGCAGTCCTACGGTCGCTTCAACGACACAACAGATCGCTGACGGCAATGGCCTGCGCCGCTTCCGCCGCCGCGGCTGCCGTGGTGGCCGTGGCCTACAGTGGCGGGCGGGATTCGAGCGCCTTGCTGCACGCCACCCGGGCGGCCGTTGCCGGCTTGGGTGGTGTTGACGTGGTGGCGCTGCACGTCAACCACGGCTTGAGCCGTTTTTCAGCCGATTGGGAAGCACATTGCCGCGCGCAGTGCCTGGAGTGGCGCATTCCAATCGCCTGCGAGCGTCTGGAAGACAAGCCGCCGCCTGGCGTCAGTGTCGAGTCATGGGCGCGAGAGCGCCGTTACGCTGCGTTGACTCGCCTGGCGCGGGCCCGCGGTGCTACCGCTGTCTTACTTGCACACCACCGCCGCGACCAAGCGGAAACCTGGCTGCTTCAGGCACTCCGGGGCGCAGGGGCGCACGGGCTGGCCAGCATGCCGCGCCGGGCACTGCGCGGCGGTGTCACATGGCTGCGCCCTTGGCTGACTGTCGAAAGAAGCCGGATTGACGCTTACGTGGCGCAGCATGGCCTGGGCTTTGTCGACGATGACAGCAACAGCGATTCGCGTTTTGCCCGTAATCGTTTGCGCCTGGACGTTTGGCCCGCCTTGAGTGCCGCTTTCCCGCAGGCCGAGGCAGCGTTGACAAAAGCCGCGCGCTGGGCCCAGGACGCCGCGGCCTGTCTGGACGAATTGGCGCAAATCGACTTGCAGGCGCTTGATGATGCTGGCGCAGAAAACGGCGCCACTGCCTTGCCATTGCACCCTTGGCTGCAGCTCTCGCCTGCGCGACGCAGCAATGTTTTGCGGGCCTGGCTGCACCGCATCACTGGCTGCCGGCCCGCGGCCGCGTTAATCGAGCGCTTGTTGCTTGAGTTGCCGCTGGCAGCCAACACAGCGGCCTGGCCACTGGGGAAACGGCAATTGCGCTTACATCAAGGCACTCTGGTTCCGGTGGCCGAGCCGCTAGGCCAAGCGGCGTCGCCTCCCGAATCGGCATTGAGTATTCGGCGTGCCGGCCGCTATGCCTTGCCGGGTTGGCAGGGTGTTTTGCAGGCGCAACGCGTCACGCAGGGCGGTGTGCCGCTGGCTTGGCTGGCCCGTCTGGAATTGAAAGCCAGAAGCGGGGGCGAGCAATTTCAAGCGGCGTTGGGCCGGCCTGCACGCAGCTTGAAAAAACAATTCCAGGCGGCGCAGGTGCCGTCATGGAGCCGCAACGCGCCGCTGTTTTACAGCGGCGGCCAGTTGGTCTTCGTGCCCGGGTTGGGGCTGGACGTGCGTGTTCTGGCGTGCCCCGGTCAGCCGCAAATGCACCTGCATTGGTGGTCCGATACCTGACAGCTGCAGTGACACCGCCGCTAAAATCGTTGGTTTTTGTTCCAGCTTCCTTTATTGCACTTTCATGGCACTCATCGTTCACAAATACGGCGGCACGTCGATGGGTTCAACCGAACGCATTGGCCAAGTGGCCAAGCGGGTTGCCAAATGGGCTCGCGCCGGTCACCAGTTGGTGGTCGTTCCTTCGGCGATGAGCGGCGAAACCAACCGGCTGCTGGGCCTGGCCAAAGCCTTGTCACCCGAGATCGTTACAGCTGAATTGCAGCGTGAGCTCGACGCCGTGGCTTCTACGGGCGAACAAGTTTCCGCCAGTCTGCTGGCCATTGCTTTGCAGGCCGAAGGTTTGCAAGCCGTGGCCTACAGCGGCTGGCAAGTGCCCATCCGAACCGACAGTGCTTTCACCAAAGCGCGCATTGAAGAGATTGACCAAACACGTGTGATGGCCGATTTGGCTGCTGGCAAAGTGGTCGTCATTACCGGCTTTCAGGGCGTTGACGCCCATGGCAACGTCACCACGCTTGGCCGTGGTGGTTCTGATACCTCGGCTGTGGCGATTGCCGCGGCGATGAAAGCCGATGAATGCCTCATCTACACCGACGTGGACGGGGTTTATACGACCGACCCGCGCATCGTTGAGCAAGCGCGCCGGCTGCACACCATCAGTTTCGAAGAAATGCTGGAAATGGCCAGCCTGGGCTCCAAGGTGCTGCAAATCCGCTCGGTTGAATTTGCGGGCAAATACAGGGTGCCACTGCGGGTGCTTTCCAGCTTCACGCCGTGGGACATCGACTTGGCCACCGAAGCCGCATCCGGCACGTTGATTACTTTTGAGGAAGACGAAAAAATGGAACGAGCCGTGGTGTCAGGTATTGCATTCAACCGGGATGAGGCCAAGATCAGCTTGCTTGGCGTGCCTGACAAGCCGGGCATTGCCTTCCAAATCCTGGGGCCGGTGGCGGACGCCAACATTGATGTGGACGTCATCATCCAAAACGTGTCGCATGATGGAAAAACCGATTTTTCATTCACCGTTCACCGCAACGAATACACCCGCACGCTGGCCTTGCTCGAGGCTACAGTGTTGCCAAAAACGGGCGGTGCAAAGCTGACGGGCGATGCGCGCATCTGCAAAGTCAGCATCGTAGGCATTGGCATGCGCTCGCATGTGGGCGTGGCCAGCCGCATGTTCAGCACCTTGAGTGACGAGGGCATCAACATTCAGATGATCACCACGAGTGAAATCAAGACCAGTGTGGTGATTGACGAAAAGTACATGGAGCTCGCTGTACGCGCGCTGCACCGGGCGTTCGAATTGGAACAAGCGCCGCTCGTTTGAAAACAGCCAGGCAAAGAACTTGGCTAGAATGCAAA
>JANXMO010000123.1 GCA_025354615.1 Burkholderiales bacterium
AACTGCTGCAGGACACCGGGCCACTGGACGCGCTGATCGTCTGCGCTGGCGGCGGCGGCCTGTTGTCGGGCTGCGCGGTGGCGGCCCGCGCCTTGGCGCCGCACATTCGCCTCTACGGCGCGGAACCCGAGGCGGGCAACGACATGCAGCAGTCGCTGCGCGCCGGGCGCATCGTCTCCATCGCCGTGCCCCACACCATTTGCGACGGCCAGCAGACACAGGCCGTCGGCCGCCAGCCGTTCGAGGTCATCCAGGCACTCGTCACCGATGTGCTGACCGTGCCCGACGCCGCGGTAATCGAGGCCATGCGCTTTGCCTTCGAGCGCATGAAAGTCGTGCTGGAACCGTCGGGCGCTTGTGCCTTGGCCGTGCTGATGCACCACTGCGCGCAGTTCGCCGGCCAGCGGGTCGGCGTCACGCTGTCGGGCGGCAACGTTGACCTTGCCCGCTTCACGGCGTTGCTGGCGGCTTGAGCAGGGCCCCGCCGCAGTGCGTCAGCCGCCGATGACGCCGCAAGCCATGCGGCCAGCGCCGCCGCCCAGCGGCGCCGGGTGGTCGGCATGGTTGTCGCCGCCGGCATGCACCATCAGTGCGCGGTTTTTAACGTCGGCCAGCTTCAGCCGCGGTGCCAGTACCGGCGTGGAAGCGCGCCCATCTGCCGCCACGTACAGCGGCGGCAGGTCGCCCAGGTGGCCGTCACCCCAGGGCTCACCATGGCGCTTGGTGGCCTGCGGGTCGAGATGGCCGCCAGCGGCCAGCGCCGCCACCGGCGCGCCGTCTTTGTCAGCTGCGGCACAAGATGGGTTTTCATGCACGTGAAAGCCGTGCAGGCCTGGCGGCAGGCCAGTCAAACCGGGGTAAAACGCTAGGCCATAAGGCGTTTCCACCAGACGAACCGAGCCGGCCGGCGCGCCTGCGCCCTTGGCATCCACCAGCGTCAGCGGCACCGTCATCTCCGCCGCGTAAGCCGAGCCAAACGCAGCAACACAAACCGTTGTCAATGCCAGCTTTTTCATCGGGAACTCCGGTGTTGGGATGCCGGATTGTGCGCGAGCGTCAAAGCCAAAAGGAGAGACGCTGCGGCTGTGAAGCGGTGTACAGGGGATTTGCCCTTAGGCCAGAACACCGCCCACTGGGCGTTCCATCTTGCGGGACTGGATGTTGCCCTCCATCACGGCCCACACAATGACGGCGCGTGTCATACCCACCAGCAGGAGATTGAAAATGAATCACAGAGCTTTTGCCAGGCGCTGCGCGATGGCCGCATGGTGCGCATTGTCCGCCGCTGCAGTACCGGCGGTGACCCGCGGTAACACGGCCGCAGGCCACGCGTTCGTCAGCGGCGGTGTGGGTGGCGAAGAGTCCCGCCAATTGCAGGCCGAACGCACACGCTACAGCTTGTCGGTCCTGACTGCAGCCAAACCGTCGGGCGCCTATTTGTCCGACGTGCACCTGCGCATCCGCGACGCAGCACAAAACACCGTGTTTGACCAAGCCCTCGACGGGCCCAGGCTGATGATCGACCTGCCCCGCGGCCAGTACGAAATTGAAGCGCGTTTCAACAGCCAGTCGCAACGCCAGGTCACGACGATTGCCCCGCACGGCCAGCAGCAGCTGGTTTTCCGTTTTGCGTCGGAGACGGAAACCAATCCGCCCGCGTCTGCCCCGCAGTGATGCAAAGCAACACAGTTCATCAGCCGCTCTCAAGGTAGCCCCCCACGTTGGCCACGCGGCCAGCAAACCGTGGCCCCTGAACGGCAGGACGCCGCGTGAAAAATGCTTCAAAAAACCCCAACCCTTTCGTCACGGCACCACAGGCATCCTGATCAGCCGGCCAGCCGGAAGGCTGCAGCCATCCGCTCCTGCTCTCGGGCATGAATTTTCAGGCTGCCGGCGATCTTGGGCCATTGCTTCACCACGGCCTGGCTGCGCGCGATGATTTCATCGGCAAGTTTTTTGGAAACCCGGAAGTACGGCGCCACCGAACGCACCAGGTCGAGGTCCATCGCGTTGTCAGCCTCGCTGACGTTGAGCTTCAAACCTTGCGACGCCGGCACGGGGTTCATGTCGTAAGCATCAGACAGGCGCCAACCTTTGCCAGGCACGAGGATGAAGCCGTGGTTGCGCAGATGGTCGTCGGTGTTGGAGACCAGCATGTTGAACACGATGCGTGACCACAACTCGCGCAAGTCTTCGATGGTGCGCGCGCCATGGTCGATCAGCACACGGGCCATCTCCAGATAGCTTGCACCCGTCGACGCATCGTCACCCTCCAGCCGGTCGGTGAGTGTCATTGCCGATGCGAAGTGAAGCCGGCCATGGGCTGTGCGGTCAAAGCGCTTGACCAGGAAGGTGTGTTGCCGGCTTGCGAATGGGCGGGCCAGGCTTTGTGGCACGGCCAGGCCACAACCTTTCGCAAGGATCTGGGCCAGCAGTTCCCAGGCACCCACATCGTGCTCGTCGTGCACGCTGGGAAATTTGGCAATCCACAACCGCCCTTCCGGGTCGATCACGCTGGCTTTTGGCCGCGCACCGCCAAGCGAGCCGCCGGGTGAGATCAGCATGCGCAGCCAGTCATCGGCGGCCGCCGACGTGTTGTCCTCATCGCGCTCCAGCGCCAGGCTGGCCGCTTCCAGTTCACGCAACTGCACGAAGGGCGGCGCTGCCGTGCTGTGCTGGTTGTCAAGGAAGTCGCCTTTGTCATCCCGTCGCAAGCGCAATGCTCCGCAACGGTAGGTGTCGTGCACGCCCAGCAGGTAATCCGATTCGTGCAGGCGCACGGCCTTGCCGACCTGGCCTGAGCGTTGCGCGCGCTCCAGCCGACGGCGCATCAGCAAGCGGCCCCAGCGATCGGGGCTGGCATCGGCGAACGCACCGAAAACGGCGTGGCCCTGCGGCGGGTGCTGCCGGCCCTCGAAGAGGCCCAGTCGAGGGTCCAGGTGCAAACCCAAGGTCGCGGGATTTGCAAGCGCCGCGGTGTCGAACTCAAACTCGAAAACTTCTCGGCCGGCTCCGCGCCTGGCGTGCAACCAGCCCAGCCGCAGCGGCGCTGCAAGGCCGATCCAGTCCGCATAAACGGCGATGGCCGCGGCCATCGGCTCAACGCACCTTCTTTTTTTTCGACACCGGCAGCTCGATCAAGCCGGCCAGTGCATCGGCGCTGGCGAAGCCGCTCTTTTCGATCCAATCCGCGGCGTCAGTTGAAGCATTGAGCGGCTTCCTGACCTGCTTGCCTGGAACATCCAGCCGGTCGGCACCCTCACCCGGCTGCACGGAGGGTCGCATTTTGGGTCTCTGATTTGCCAGCCGGGCTTCGCTTGCTTTTTGCATCTGCTGGCCGGGCAGGGCATTGAACGGCGTGCGCAGTTGCTCTGGTGCAGACAGCCGTGCATCCTGAAGTTGTCGCCCCACAGGATCAGATTCGCCCAGCAGGTCAAGGTCTTTCTCAATACCCAGCACCTGCATGACGGCCAGATATGCCCCCATGGTCACGCCAGAGCCACCACGCTCCAGGCTGCGCAGTGTCATAGGCGTCATCCCCGACCGCTCAGCCACCTGCTTGGCCGGCAGTCGCCGGCGCAGCCGCGCCAGACGCAAGCGGTCACCAAAATGACAGAGCCGTTCGGCGGTCGCCGGAAGCAAGGGCGCTGTTTTCTTGGCCATAATGCTATTATTATATTACTTTACGCTTGATAAAATAATAATATTTACTAACTGAACATCCGCATTGATGGGATGTAGCCATGTTGACAGGCACTGAATCACCGTGCTAGCCGTGTGCAAATGATCTTGCCCTCGGGTCAGAACGCCGCCCACTTGGGGCGCTCCTTGAAAGCTCGCCTGTTGCCGTCCATCAAGGCCGCGCGCGCGCAGCGAGTGAAGACGCCCGGCGAACCGGCAACTACTGCCTTGCACAGCGGTTCATGCAGAGCTGCAACAGCGCGTGGATGCAAAGCGCAAGCACGTGCGGGAATGAAAACGGGCGGCTTTGCGGTTCGCTATACCGACGTGGCGCGTGAGGATTTGCTGCGGCTTTTTGATTTTCTGTTGGCGCGTACTGACACCGCCGAAGGATGGGAGGCAGCGCAACGCACGATTGACTGCCTGGCGGAAGCGATTGAACGCCACTTGGCGCGCTCACCTTTTATCTTTCGCAAAGCAGGGGCCAGCGCTTTCGTGCGAGAAATCGTGATCTCGTGGGGACACGCGGGCTATGTCGCGCTTTATGAAATAGAAGGCGCTGACACCGTCAACATCCTGGCGCTGCGGCATCAGCGGGACGATGAGTTTGATTGAGGCCAAGTGCGACAAACGGAGTGCGTCAAGTTGACAGGAAACGGCGGCGGCGTTCATCAACAGACAAACGCGCTGCCGCCCTGTGGATTCAAACGTTGTCAGGCGCAGCTGGAGCAGGAACGACTTGAGGGGCTGCTTGAAGTGTTGCGATGCCACGATTAAGGGTAGCTGCGCCAACTGCCAGCTGTGCAGCTGCTGCAAGTAAGCCCAAACCTCCGCCCGTAAGGCTGATGACACCGGATGCATCGTTGGCATCTCCAATGTCACCGGGTTCGGCGGTGAACTGGTCGATGAAAGAATTGGCCACTCCCCATAGCGAAGCGGCAGCAGTCGCTGTGCCGGTGGCCAACAACGTGGCACCAATGGCAACCTGCTTTGCGCCACTCGAGCCGCCTTGGGGCTGATGTACGGCAGCGCCCTGAGCGGGACCCGGATTTGCGACAACGGGGAGCGGAGCAGCGGGTGCTACGGCAGCAGCAGCAACTGACGCAGCAGCCGGCACCACGTGCTGCATTGCCGCCGGCTGCT
>JANXMO010000134.1 GCA_025354615.1 Burkholderiales bacterium
TGGCCGACGCCTGCGCCGGCTTGAATTCAATGTTCACGCTCGAAGCGCTTGGTTTGCTCTACCTCAACCTGATGAACCACACCTCGCTGCGGCGCAATGCCTCGTTGTGTCTGCTGGTGATTCCGATTGCATTCATCGCCAACGTCACCCGCGTGGTGGTCCTCGTGCTCGTGACCTATTATTTTGGTGACGAGGCCGGCCAGGGCTTTGTTCACGGCTTTGCCGGCATGGTGTTGTTCGTGGTGGCGCTCGTGCTGATGTTGAGCGTTGACCAACTGCTTGGCCGGCTGCTGCATGAACCCGATGGCGCGGCAGCCCCGGCGCGGAGCGCCACATGAGCGTGACCCGTCGCCGCGCGCTGGGCTTCAGCGGTTGTTGCGTGGCCGCCGCAGCGGCGGCGGTGGTGCTGAAGCCGACCCGGCGGGCGGTGGAGTTGTACCCGCCCATCCAGCTCGAGCAGCAGGTGCCCGCGGCCTTTGGCGCCTGGCAACTCGACCGCAGTTTGATCCCGATCTTGCCGGACCCCGGCACCCAGGCGGCGCTCGACAAGCTCTACACGCAGGTGCTGGCCCGCACTTACATCAACGCTGAAGGCGCGCGCGTCATGTTGTCGATCGCCTATGGCGCCGACCAAGGCTCCGAAGCCACGGCCGCGCACCGGCCCGAGTTTTGTTACAGCGCGCAGGGCTTTTCCGTCACGCCGCTGGGTGAGCAGGCGCTGCGCATTGGCGGCCAGCCGCTGACCGTGCGCCGGCTGGTCGGCACTTTGCAAGGCCGCCGCGAGCCGATCAGCTATTGGGTCACCTTGCTCGACAAAGCCGTGTTGCCGGGGGTGACGCGCAAGCTGGAACAAATACGCATCGGCCTGCAGGGCCAGATTCCCGACGGCATGCTGGTGCGCGTATCCACCATTGCCGGCAGCGATGCCGCGGGTTTTGGCGCGCAGGAGCAGTTCATGGCCGCGCTGTGGCAGGCCCTCGCGCCGCCGTTGCGGGCGCGTTATTTCGGGTCTTGACCCGATGAGCGGCAGGTTGAAGGCATTGCGCAAGGGATTGCGGGCAAGGCAGGGCCAGCGCCGGCAGAGCGCCAGCGGTTGCCGTTCGAGGTGGGGATGAACGCCTCCGAGCAGGCCGCGCCGCACCAGACGCCGACTCCAACCGCTGGGCACACCGTGTTGCCGCCGTTGCGCATACTGGTCGTCTCACCATTGCCTTATCACCGCGCCTGTGGCAACGGCGGCGGCGTTTTTTGCGATGAGGTGCTGCGCCGCCTGGCGCCGCATTGCGACATTCACTTTTTGAGCTTCGCGCAAGACGCCACAGCCGAAGACGCGGCACGCGCCGATCGGGCCCAGGCTGCACGCAGTGTGACCTTCGTGCGGTGGCAGCCGCGCCACCACTCGCGGGCTCTGGCCTGGCTGCACCAACTCGCCACCTTGACGCCACGCGAAGCCAGCGGGCACAACCAACCCGCGATGCACGCGGCGCTTGCCGCGGCCTGCCGCACGCACCAGCCGCAACTGGTGCTGCTGCAATTTCCCCATATGGCGCAGTACGTCACCAGCGTGCCCGGCGTGCCGGTGGTGATCGACGTGCAAGACGCCTGCATGGTGTCGCGCTACCGCGAATGGCGCGCCACGCGGGGCGGTGGCATGTTGCGCCGCTGCAAGCTGCTGCACAGCTGGGCCGCCTGGGTCCGTTATGAAATGGCCGCCTATGGCCGGGCACAACGGCTGATGGCGCTGAGCGACACCGACGCCGGCGTGTTGCGCGCCTATGTACCTGGCGTCCCGACCTTCGTCAGCCCGGTGGCTTGGGATGTGGTGCTGCCACCGGCCGGTGCGGCGTTTTCCCAGCAGGTCGTTTTCGTCGGCAATTTCACGCACGCGCCCAACCGCGACGGGCTTGAATGGCTGCTGGCCGAGGTGTGGCCACGCGTGCGCGGGCGCTGCCCACAGGCCTGCCTGGCGCTGGCGGGTCCGCATTTGCCGCCAGGCCCGCGCAGCGAGGCCGCCGCCGGCGTACAGCGCCTGGGCTTCGTGGCCGACGCCGGGGCCTTGCTGGCTGGCGCAGCGGTGTCGGTTGTGCCTTACCGTTTTGGCGGCGGCATCAAGATCAAAACGCTGGAGTCGATGGCGCGCGGCTGTGCAGTGGTTGCCACCACGGTCGGCAGCGAAGGGCTGGGCGTGCAAGACGGCGTTCACCTGTGCA
Source organism: Burkholderiales bacterium (assembly GCA_025354615.1). Taxonomy (GTDB): domain Bacteria; phylum Pseudomonadota; class Gammaproteobacteria; order Burkholderiales; family Burkholderiaceae_C; genus JANXMO01. Next base: position 2,211 of record JANXMO010000134.1, read on the forward strand.
TTGCCGATGGTGCCGAGGCGTTTGCCGACGCCATTGCCGACTTGCTGAGCTCACCCGAGCGCCGCAACCGCCTTGCCCAGGCCGGCCAGGCGCTGGTGGCGGCGAATTTTTCGTGGGACGCCAAGATCAACGCGCTGCTGCAGCAATTTCACCAAGTGGTGCGTGAAGCCGCCGCTGCCGCGCCTGCACCGGCCGCGCGGGAGTCGGTGTGACCGCACCCGCCGCCGCCACTGCCTTGCGCGTCACGCTGGCGAGCGCGAATGATCGCCTGGGCGGCGCCGCAGTGGCGGCATCGCGTCTGCATGACGGCCTGCTGGCGGACGGCCACGCCGCGCGTTTTTTCGTGCAGACACAAACCGTTGCCGACCCGGCCACCGTCAGTGCCAAGGGCGGCCTGCAGCGCTCGCTCAACCGCATGCGCAGTGGCGTGGATGCGCTGGCGCTGGCGCCTTACAACACCTCGCCCGGGCAGTTCTCAACCAGTTGGCTGCCGCGCGTGCTGCCGTCGCTGGCTGCCGCGGGCGCAGCCGACATCGTGCATCTGCACTGGACCAACGCGGGCTTTTTAAGCGTGAGTGACATTGCCCATATCGCACAGCCCGTGGTCTGGACGCTGCACGACATGTGGGCCTTCACCGGTGGCTGCCACTACGACGACCAGTGCGGCCGTCATGCCCAGGCCTGCGGCCGTTGCCCGGTGCTGCATTCTCAAAGCGACCGTGACTTGTCGGCCCGCCGCCATGCCGCCAAGCGCCGCCAGTGGCAAGGCCACAACATGACCTGGGTGGCGCCCAGCCGCTGGATGGCGCAGCAGGCCGAGCGCAGCGCCATCGCCCAGGGCAAGCGCATCGACGTCATCCGCAACGGCCTTGATCTACAGCGTTACAAGCCGCTGGACCGCGGCTTTGCCCGCCAGGCACTGCGCCTGCCAGCCGACCGGCGGCTGGTGCTGTTCGGCGCGCTGAATGCGGGCGGTGACAGCCGCAAAGGCTACGACCTGCTGCAGGACGCACTGGCCCGCCACGCACAGGCGCCCGGCGCGCGGGAGGCCACCGCGCTGGTCGTCTTCGGCTCCAGCCCGCCGCGCGAGGAAATGACCCACGGGTTGCGCACCTTCCATTTCGGCCATCTGGCCGATGACATTTCGCTCGCGCTGCTGTATGCCGCGTGCGACGTGTTCGTGGCGCCCAGCCGCCAGGACAACCTGCCCAACACCGTGGCCGAAGCGCTGGCCTGCGGCACGCCCTGCGTCGCCTTTGACATCGGCGGCTTGCCGGACCTGATCGAGCACCAGCGCAACGGCTATCTGGCCCGCCCATTCGACACCGAAGACCTTGCCGCCGGCATCGCCTGGTGCCTGGACACGGCCGACCAGCGCGCGCAGCACCTGGGCGCCGCCGCCCGCCGCTTCGCCACCGAACACCTTGATTTGCAGCAGCAGACACAGCGTTACGTCACCCTGTACCGCCAACTGCTGGCCTCGCCGCCGGAGACGCCGCATGACTGAATTTTTCATCGTCGCGGCCACTGCCGTGGTCGCGTTTTTCTTCACCGACCCGTTTTATGGCGGCGCGTTGACGAAGTCGACCTTCGCCAAGATGGCGGTGCTGGCGCTCGTGTTTGGCAGCACCACGCTGCACGCCGCGGGCCGCGCCATCACGGTGCCAGGGCGCTTTCGCGTCGCATTTGCCGAGGTGCTGCGCGCCTGGTGGCCGCTGCTGGTGTTGAGCCTGCTCATCGTGATCGGCAGCACCTATGCGCGCTTGGCTGACGACATCAAGGAAAACTTTCTGGCGATGGGCCTGGCCATGCTGTTTCTGCCGTTGATGGCGGTGGCCCTGCGCACGTCGGACCGTTTGTTTTTCTTTTTGAAAGCGCTGGGCACGGTCTATGTCGTGATGGTGCTGGCCATGTTGGTGGTGCTGGCGCTGCGCCTGCACGTGTTCCACGAAGAAATCTATGTCGCCATGCCGCTGGCCGGCTACTTCCTGTGTGCCCGCCCGCTGCGGGCTTGGCAGGTGCTGCTGGGCCTGTTGCTGATCGGCTTGTGCATGCTGTCGATCAAAAACACCACGTTCCTGCTGGCGCTGGCCACGCTGGCTGGTTGTGCCTTTGTGTGGTCGCTGCGCTTTGGGCGCACTCGCCCGCGCTTGCTGGCCCTCACCACGCTTTACATGACCACGCTGCTGCTGCTGGCGGCGCTGGCGGCCGCGTGGTGGTGGTTCCGCGAAGAATTGCCCAGCGGCAACACCGAGTACCGCATGGAGATGTACGGCATTGCCTGGCGGCATTTTCTTGATTCGCCGCTGTGGGGCATGGGCTTCACCGGCTCGTCGGTCAATTACTTCACGCTCTACCGCGTTGACACACCGGTCCAGAACCTGCCCACCCACAGCGACGTGCTCGACCTGCTGGCTCAGGGCGGCCTGTTCGCCATCGCGCTGTGGCTGGCCACGTTGTGGCGCATCCTGCGGATGGGTTGGGACGCCATCAACGTGCTGTCGGGGTCGATTCAGGTGCCTGACCTGCGCCCCTGGCGCTGGCTGTTCGTGCTGGGGCAAATCCAGCTGGCTGCGGTCATCACCTACGCCGTCAATCCGCCGCTGATCAGCCCGGCGCACGGCTTCTGGATCTGGGGCGGCGCGGGAGTGATGTGGGCCTTGCATCGTCGGTTGACGCAGGGCGACATTCCCGCGCCGCGGTCGGCCCGGCGGTTCGCGCCAGCGGTGGCTTTCTGATGGGCCCGCTGCCACGTATTTCGCTGGTCACCTGCTCCTACCAGCAGGGCCGTTTTATCGAGGCCACGCTGCGCTCGGTGATCGAGCAGCGCTACGCCGCGCTGGAATACCTGGTGATCGATGGCGGGTCGACCGATGGCTCGGTCGACACCATCCGGCGTCATGAAGCACAGCTGGCCGCTTGGGTGTCGGAACCCGATGGCGGGCAGGCCGATGCGCTGGCCAGAGGCTTTGCCCGCAGCACCGGCGAGATCATGGGCTGGCTGTGCTCCGACGATCTGCTGCTGCCCGGCGCGCTCGAAACGGTGGGTCGCTACTTCGCCACCCATCCCGAGGTCGACGTCGTCTTTGGTGACGCGCTGTGGATAGACGCGCAGGGCCAGGCGATTCGCCCGAAAAAGGAAATGCCGTGGAACCGCACCGTCTTCCTGTTCGACCACAACTATTTGCCGCAGCCGTCGGTGTTCTGGCGCCGCCGCTTGTATGACCGTGTGGGCGGTGTGCAGCGCGACTGGCATTTGGCGATGGACTCCGACCTGTGGCTGCGCTTTGCCCGCCACAGCCGGCCGCGCCATGTGTCGGCTTATCTGTCGTGCATGCGCTTTTACCCGGAGCAGAAAACCCGCGCCTTGCAGCCGGCCGGCCGGCGTGAAGACGAAGCGCTGCGGCGGCGCGAGGCACCCGTTCTGGCCGCGCTGCCCCGGGCGCCGCTGCGCGCCGCGGCGCGCGCCCTGCGCATTGGCTTGAAAAGCCTGCACGGTGGCTACAACGCCCGCGTGCCGGCCGCCGTGGCACCATGGCTGGATGCGCTGGCGATTCACCCTCTCGGCCCATGAAGATTTTGCTGTCCGCCTTTGCCTGCTCGCCGCTGTGGGGCTCGGAGCCGTCGGTCGGCTGGAACTGGGCGCTGGAACTGGCCCGCAGCCACGAGGTGACCGTGCTCACGCATGCGCACTTTCGCCGCCACATCGAACCGCACGTGGCGGTGCACGGCAGCAGCGGCCTGTGTTTCGAGTACCTCGACCTGGCGCCGTGGCGCGGCGCCTTCCACGAGCAGCTGCTGAATTCGCAGCCTTACTACATGCGCTGGCAGCGCCGCGCCCGCCCGCGCGTGCTGGCGCTGCTGGCCAGCGGGCGATTCGATCTGGTGCACCACGTTACCTGGGGCAATTTCCGCTGGCCGGTGCCGCTGCACGGCCTGCCGGTGCCACTGGTCGTCGGCCCGCTGGGCGGCGGCGAGCGCGCGCCGGCGGCCCTGTTTGCAGGACTGCCATGGCGTTTGCGGCTGAAAGAACGGCTGCGCGACGCGATCATTGGCAGTGGCGCTTTAGATCCCTGGGTGGCGCGCGGGCTGAGCGGCGCGCGCTGGATTTTCTGCCGCACGGCGCAAACCGCGGCGGCGCTGCCGCGCGCCGCGCGTGGCAGCGCGGTGGTGGTGCATGACATCGGCGCACCGCCAGCGCTGCCCGCGGTTGACGTAGCCGACGGCACGCACACCGCCGGTGCGCTGCGCTGCCTGTTCGTCGGCCGGCTGCTGGGATGGAAGGGCGCCCACTTCGCGCTGCAGGCGTTGGCCGTGCTGCGCGCGCGGGGTGTTGAGGCGCGGCTGACGCTGGTCGGCGATGGCCCGCTCGAGCCGTTCCTGCGCCAGCAGGCCGCAGCCTTGCAGGTGACGGCTTTTGTGGACTGGCAGCAGCGGCTGGCGCGCACCGTGGTGATGCAGCTGTACCGTCAGCACGACGTTTTCCTGTTCCCCAGCCTGCATGACTCCGGCGGCACCGTGGTGCTAGAA
>JANXMO010000161.1 GCA_025354615.1 Burkholderiales bacterium
CGGCCGGCCGCCTTGGCGCGGTAGAGCGCCGCATCGGCTCGGGCGATGGTTTCGGCCACGCTTTCACCGGCCCGGTGCTCGGTCACCCCGGCGGAAATGGTGAAGGTGATTTCCGCCTGGTCGATCTGCAGGCGCAGGGCTTCGGTGCGCTCGCGCAGCCGCTCGACCGCGAGACGGGCCAGCGCCGCACCGGTGTCAGGCATCAACAGCAAAAATTCTTCACCGCCCCAGCGGCCCAGCACGTCGGACAGTCGCACCGCCGCATTGGTTTCGCTGCCGAAGCCGCGCAGCACTTCGTCGCCGGTGGGATGCCCGTAGCGGTCGTTGATGCTTTTGAAATGATCGACGTCAATGACCGACAGGCAAAACCCGTGGCCCGACCGCACGCTGCGCTGGTGCTGCTGCGCCAGCAGGTCCAGCATCTGCCGGCGGTTGACCAGCCCGGTCAGCTCGTCGCGCGTGGCCAGCAGTTCAATGCGCTGCAAGGCGTGCTGCAGCTCTTCACGCTGCACGCGCAGCCGCTCGCGCAGCCGGTTCAGGCGCGACGCCACAAGCCCCATTGCGGGCAACGACAACAGCACCACCAGAAAATTGGCGCGCTCGATCTGCGGCTCGTACAGGGCCGGCATGACCAGCGCAGCACCGGCCATGGTGGCACCCGCGGTCGCGATGGCAAAAGCGACCATGCGCCACATGCGCCGCGTCGACAGCGTAAACAGCCCGAACGCCAAAGCCACCATCAGCCCCAGCAAAATGGCGCCACGGGCCGGGCCGGCCAGCAGATAGGCCAGCGCCGCTTGCACGATGGCATGAGCCATTTGCAGCTCGGTCAGCGCCGGGTCCCGCTGCTGGCGGGTCAAGCCGAGGCGGATGGCGGCACAAAAGGCAAGGTTGATGGCCTGCATCACCAACAGCCAAGCCACCGACCACCCCAGCGGTGCAATCCCTACGCCGCCCAGGTAAACCACCGCCAGCCCGCCCATCAACATCAGCACCGAAGCGGCGATCGCATGCTGCAGGCCGGCGCGGCACAAGGTGTCGGTGCCGAACAGGCGGTCGGCCCACGCCCGCCACCGCCCGTTTTCAAGGGCGGCGGGCTTCAAGACGTCGACCACACGCAAAATTCGAAAAAGCATCGAAGGAGCTCGCCGGTGCCTGCTTTCAGGACGCAGGGAAGACATTGCGCGCATTCCATTGACTGCGCGAAAGATTATTGCGTTGCGTTGTCTTTGCATTGCTTGGGGAAAACCGCCAACGCCGCCCGAATAGGGGGGCTTGCGGCCGCACAGCGTTCTGTACAAGGCCTGAACACGGGGCTGCATCGGCGCTGGTGCGGCGGGCGCACAAAATAGGCGTTTTTGGTTGCCCACCACCGCCCATGCCCTCATCCGATTTGTTTTCCACCCCGGTTCCCACGCCCATGGTTTCGCGCGACTTGAACGAAGCGGAATTTGCCGAGCTGAACGAGTTGCTGGCCGCGACGCCGCCGCCGCTGATGCCGTTGGACGTCGTCATGCTGGACGGTTTTTTATGCGGCGTGCTGGTGCAGCCGGTGCTGCTGACGCCGCCACAGTGGCTGCCCCACGTGTTCGACCTGGAAGCCACACCGCTGCCCGACAGCTGCGACAGCGCCTGGCGCGAGCGCACCCGTGAGCTGGTTGTGCGGCGCTACACCGCGCTCAACCAGGCGCTGGTGGAAGACGGCTGGTTCGAGCCAGTGATTCTGGAAGCCGAAAACGAACAAGAGGAAGAAGTGGACGACGCCGTGGCACGGGACGCGGCGCGCGAACAAGTCGGCAGCGCGGCGGCCACCACGACCACGGCACCGGCCTCGTCCGCACCGTCCGGCTCGTCTGCCATCACCCACGCCATCGCGCCTTGGGTGGCGGGCTTTCAGCACGCGTTGCTGCGCTTTCCCACTCTCATCGAGCAGGCCGACGACGACGTGAAGGTCGCGCTGACGCATGTTTCACGGCACTTGCCGGCCGAAACCGACGAAGAACGCGAATGGATGGCGGTGCTTGACCGCGATCTCCCGCTCGCCACGCTGGACGATGCAATCGACGCGCTGGTCAACGCCGTTGCCGACCTGGCCGACCTGACACGTGCCGCGCGCTTCCATGTCGACACGGTCAAGCGCGACACGCCCAAGGTCGGCCGCAATGACGCCTGTCCGTGCGGCAGCGGCAAGAAATTCAAGCACTGCCACGGCGCGGCCTGAACCTGGAACCGAACCGCTGATGAAAGTACAGCTGCTGTCGGACCTGCATCTGGAGACCGAGTCGTTCGAGCCGGCGCCGGCGCCGGGCGCCGAACTGCTGCTGTTGGCCGGCGACATTGACAGCACCTGGGCCGGCTACAAGCGGTTTCGCGACTGGCCGGTGCCGGTTTTCGTGGTCGCCGGCAACCATGAGTTCGACGGGCGCGACGTGACACAAGCCGCGGCGCAGCTGCGCACGCACTGCGCCGCAGTCGGGCTGGTGCTGCTCGACAAGCAAAGCCGCGTGATGGCCGATGCGCAGGGCCGGCGCATTCGCTTCACCGCCACCCCGCGCTGGTCGGACTTTGACGTGTTGGGCGAAGCGCAGCGCGAACGCTGCCAGCGCGCCGGCCGCTATTTCCTGCAGCGCATGGCCGCCACCCACCACGGCTTGCCGTTTGATGCGGCCGCCGTGCGCACCGAGGCGCTGGCCTGCCGCGCCTGGCTGGCCGAGGAACTGACCCGCCCTGCCCAGGGCGCGTGGGACGCCACCGTGGTCATGACCCATTTCGCGCCCAGCCTGCGCAGTGCCGACCCGCGCTACGGCCACCAGCCCGGCACCGCGAGCTTTTGCAACGCGGACGACGCGCTGCTGCCGCTCGCCGACGTGTGGGTGCACGGCCACCTGCACTGCCGGCACGATTACCGGGTCGACCATCCGGGTGGTGGCACCACGCGAGTGCTGTGCAATGCGCGTGGCCACGTCCACAAAGGCGAGGCCGACGGCTACGACGGACTGCGGGTGTTTGAGGTGTGAGCGCGTCCAGCCGACCGCTGAACGCTACGGCGCAACGGTGGGCTTTGGCGGCGTGCGGTCGAACAGCTGCAGCAGCCCCTCAAGACTCACGGGTTTGACGAAGTGGGCGTCAAACCCGGCTTCAGCCGTTTTCATCCGGTCCTCGCTGCTGCCCCATCCGGTTGCGGCAACCAACAAAATGGCAGCGCCCCAAGGCTGCGCACGGATCGCGCTGGCTACCTTGAGGCCGTCCATGCCCGGCATGCCGATGTCGAGCACCATGACATGTGGCTGCCAGGCCTGGGCCACTTGAACCGCGGCAGCACCGCTGTTCTCGACCCGCACCACGTGGC
>JANXMO010000206.1 GCA_025354615.1 Burkholderiales bacterium
GCCGCGCAGGCGCCGCGCGCGTCTGGTCACCTGCGTGATTTTGATTTCGACCTGCCGCCGGCGCTGATTGCGCAGCACCCGGCGCCGCGCCGCAGTGCTGCGCGCCTGCTCGACGGCAGTGGCGCCATGCCGGTCGACCGTATCTTCGATGCGCTCCCCGGCCTGCTTGATCCGGCCGACCTGCTGGTCTTCAACGACACCCGCGTCATCAAGGCCCGGCTGCACGGCGCCAAAGCCAGTGGCGGGCGGGTGGACCTGCTGGTGGAACGCGTGCTGGCGGGCAATCAGGTGCTGGTTCACCTGCGCGCCAGCAAATCGCCAAAAGCCGGCATGACGGTGACGCTGGGCGACCCGGCCGCGCCATTTGAAGCCCGCGTGCTCGGCCGCGCCGGGCCGGACGACGCCTTGTTCCGGCTGCAGTTTCCAGGCGACCCGCTGGCGCTGCTCGAGCGCCACGGCCATGTGCCGCTGCCGCCCTACATCACCCATGCCGATGACGCCGACGACGAGCGTCGCTATCAGACGGTGTTCGCCGCCCGGCCCGGCGCGGTGGCCGCACCCACCGCCGCGCTGCATTTCGACGAGCCGTTGTTGGCTGCCGTGCGCCAGCGCGGCGTACGGCTGGCCAGCATCACGCTGCACGTGGGCGCCGGGACGTTCCAGCCCGTGCGCAGCGACGATATCGCCGAGCACCGCATGCACAGCGAGTGGTTCGAGGTCAACGATGCCGCAGTGGCCGCGGTGGCCGACACACGCGCCCGCGGCGGCCGCGTGGTGGCGGTGGGCACGACGACCTTGCGCGCGTTGGAGTCGGCCGCCCTCGGCGGCACGCTGGCCGCCGGCAGCCGTGACACCGATATCTTCATCACCCCGGGGTTCAACTTTCAGGTGGTCGACGCGCTCATCACCAACTTCCACCTGCCCAAAAGCACGCTGCTGATGCTGGTCAGCGCCTTTAGCAGTCACGCCCATGTGATGGCGCTCTACCGCCATGCCATTGCCGATCGCTACCGCTTCTTCAGCTACGGCGACGCGATGTGGCTGACGCGCCGCTGCCGCTGAATGAGCCATCCGGCCCTTTACTGCCTTTCATGCCCATGCTCGATTTCCAGATCACCCACACCGACGGCCTGGCCCGCCGCGGCCGGCTCAGGCTGAACCACGGCGAGGTCGACACACCCGTCTTCATGCCGGTGGGCACC
>JANXMO010000222.1 GCA_025354615.1 Burkholderiales bacterium
GTTGCGGTGAAACGCAACCACTCTCGCCGGTAATCGTAGCGGTAGCTGAACAAGTGCTTGCTCAACATCACGCGCAGTTTGGCGCGCATGGAGCCACTCAAAGACGCTGCAGCCAGTAGCGTCAAGGCAACCACCAGCGTACCCAACTGCAAGGCCCGCCCCCATGCGCCCCCGAAGTAGCGCACGTAATACCCGAGACCCGAAATAAACAGCAGGTAAAGCCCCGCCAGCAACAACGCGGCCGAATGGAAAACGGCCGTATGCGATACCTGGATCTTCTTGGTCCATTGCGAATTGCGCTGGCTTGCAACAAAAAAAAGCGGTGCCACAAAAGCGTGAACCAAACCGCGGATATTCATTGCATCGCGGTCATAAACCCCCAACAGCGCGCCTTCTGAAAAAACATAAATGTCAAAAGAAAAAATACACGCCAAGCCCAGACACAGCGGCTTTACACCCCACCTGGAATTCTCAGATATATTGAAAGCAAGTTGCTCAACAAAAACCAGACCCAAAACCGGTAAAGCCAATAGCAAAAATTGCAGACAATGAAGCCAATCATTATCAGGTGCATTCAGCGGTACGCCAAAAGACAAAACTGAACCAGCCAATAAAACAAAAATCGTGAAGGAAAGATAAAAAAGCTTTTTAGAAAACCAAGCCCCATCCGTCCGAGCAAGCATCAACAGCAGCAAAAATACAAACCATGCGCCGTAATGCAGAAACTCTAAAAAGCGATAAAGCTTTATATAAAGCTCGCTTGTCCAGATGAAGGATAAAAATCCTGCAGCTGCCCAAGCCATGCTGGCAACCAATGCTCCCAAAAAAAACATTGGCGCCCGCCCGCTATCGCCCTCGGCAACAGCAGGCTGGCGCCAAATACGCAGCGCCAGGAAGCCATACGCAAAAAAGGCCAATAAATAACCTGATAAAGCAAGTTTCAGGTTTTCATTGGCCATTGCAATTCATCAAGCAATAAATAACGCGCACAAATAAGCATCTAATTTAACGTGCGCCTTTGCCCATTAATACCACGAGTACCGTTTCAAACAACACGACCAGATCAAGAAAAAGAGAATGATTTTTTACGTAATAAAGGTCGTACTGTAACTTTTCTTCACAATCTTCAACCGTGGCGCCATAATGATAACGAACCTGCGCCCATCCCGTAACCCCCGGTTTTACGCTGTGGCGAACCGCATAATACGGAATCGCAGCTTTGAACTGGTCAACAAAATACGGCCGCTCGGGCCGTGGCCCTACAAGGCTCATTTCACCTCTGAGCACATTGAATATTTGGGGCAGTTCATCGATGCGATATTTGCGCATGATGCGGCCTACTTTTGTGATGCGGTCATCTTTCTCGCTGGCCCATCGGGGTTTCCCGTCTTTTTCAGCATCGGAACGCATGCTGCGAAATTTGATGACGTTAAATACTTTGCCATTGAAGCCCACACGTGTTTGGCGGTAAAGAATCGGGCCACTGCTTTCCAAGCTGACCACAATCGCCGCAAGCAGCATGACAGGTGCAAAAATAGCCGTTAAAACCAGAGAAAAAAAGATGTCGAACAAACGCTTGAAAAGCGTACGCAGAGTGCCTTGATTAAACCCGTCGCCAAAAATAAGCCAGCCAGCTCGGGTGTAATCCAATTTTATTTGACCAAGCGTTTTTTCAAAATAAGTCGCTATATCGCAAACCCGGATTTGATAAAGTTTGCAATCAAGAAGGTCACGCAGCGGCATACTTCCACCGCGGCGTTCTGTCAATGCAACGACAATTTCATCAACCTTTAATTCAAGCGCCGCCTCTGTCAATGATTTGTGCGCTGTAATCAAGTTGTTTTGAGGAATTACCGACTCTTCTTCATTTGGACCTGGGAAATAGCCGACAACGTCTGAATGCGGATCCGCGCCTTTGATGGTCGCACCAATCAGCTGCGCAGCGGGCCCGGAGCCGAATATAAGAACCCGTGTGCGGTTTGCCGTTTTTTGCCTTCCGTGGGATGCATATACGCGGTGCATGAAAATGGCGGCAACACCAAGCATGGCGGCTATCTTGATTTTTTCGTTATCCGCCATATTGGCTGGCGCAAAACTGAAAATGCCGTAAACAAGTGGAAGTGTTAACAGCAACGCCACTAAAGCCCGTGACATTGATTGTCGAACGGATCGATTATGGGATTGACGATACAACCCGGACGCAATATTTATAACAAAAACGCAAATGGCAAGGGAAAATACACTTGTTGTAATCACTGACAACAGCAGTTGTGGATGTTCAAGCCTGGAAAAAACAACGCTGCTTACTGCCAGCAACAACAATGCAAAATCCAACAGCATGTGCATTACTGCGCGGCGGTGAAAATAATGATTAAAGACCCGTATCATTTTTAATTCCCATGCATTCTGTTCAACTTATGAGAATGACAGATTTGGCGTTTTTCAACCGGTGCTTTTTCGCGCATTCCTTGACGGAATGTCTTGAAAGCAAGGAGCCAGCCGTCAATTCAAAAATGCTTTGACACAAAAATGCAGTGGAATACCCGCCGCCAATTCATCAGCCCGCAGCAATTTCGGAAACGTTCTGGCTGCTGTATTTACTGAGTAAAAACACAGTCAAACGTTATTTGCCGATGGTGTGTGTTGCAATGTCAAAGCGCTCAAAGTGTAAGCACCCTGCATCAGGCGACACAACTCAAATGTGGGGAGAAGGCACCCCCCACATGGGGGCCCGAGTTGGTCAGCAAAGTGA
>JANXMO010000232.1 GCA_025354615.1 Burkholderiales bacterium
CGCACGCTGCGCCATTGGTTGACGCACCCGGCGCGTGCCCGCACGCAGGCCACGCAGCGGCACGACGCCATCGCCGCGTTGCTGGGCAGCGACGCCCAGCAGGTGCTGATGCCGCTGCGCGACGCCCTGCGCCACGTCAACGACGTGGAGCGCATCACCGCGCGCATCGCGCTGCGCCAAGTCAAGCCGCGCGAACTGGCAGGGTTGCGCGCGACGCTGCAAGCGCTGCCCGGTCTACGCGCCGCGCTGCCCGCGGGCAGCGCGGCGTTGATCGACACGCTGGCCGTCGCCTTGCATCCGCCAGCCGGTTTGCAAACCCTGCTCAGCGAGGCCCTGGCCGCCGAGCCGGCCGCGCTGCTGCGCGATGGCGGCGTGATCGCCAGCGGCTTCGACGCCGACCTCGACGAGCTGCGTGGCATCGGCCAGAACTGCGATGCGTTTTTGCTCGCGCTGGAAGCGCGCGAACGTGCGCGCACCGGCATCACCACGCTGCGGGTGCAGTTCAACCGCGTGCACGGCTTTTATATCGAAGTCACCCAGGGCCAGGCGGCCAAGGTGCCAGCCGACTACCAGCGCCGGCAAACGCTGAAAAACGCCGAACGCTTCATCACACCCGAGCTGAAGGCGTTCGAAGACAAGGCGCTGTCGGCGCAAGACCGGGCGCTGGCGCGCGAAAAGCTGCTGTACGAGCAGTTGGTCGAGCAGTTGCAAAGCCATCTCAATGCACTGGCCGGTGTGGCCCGCGCGCTGGCCGGTCTGGATGCACTGGCGGCGCTGGCCGAGCGCGCGCTGACGTTGGGCTGGAGCCGGCCACAGTTCGTCAATCACCCGTGCATCGACATCGACGCGGGCCGCCACCCAGTGGTGCAGGCCCAGCTGGCGGGAAAAGGCAGCAGCTTCATCGCCAACGACTGCCGGCTGGACGCGGCGCGCCGGCTGCTCGTCATCACCGGCCCCAACATGGGCGGCAAAAGCACTTTCATGCGGCAGGTGGCGCTGATTGCGCTGCTGGCGGCAATGGGCTCTTACGTGCCGGCGCAAGCTTGCCGGCTGGGGCCGATGGATGCCATTCACACCCGCATCGGCGCAGCCGACGACCTGGCCAACGCGCAGTCGACCTTCATGTTGGAGATGACCGAGGCCGCTGCCATCGTGCACAGCGCGACCGATCAGTCGCTGGTGCTGATGGACGAAATCGGCCGCGGCACGTCGACGTTCGATGGCCTGGCGCTGGCCGGCGCCATTGCCGCGCACTTGCACGACCGCTGCCGCGCCTTCACGCTATTCGCCACGCATTACTTCGAATTGACGGCGCTGCCGACGCGGCACGAACGCGCGGCCAACCTGCACGTGTCAGCGGTCGAAACACGCGGCGCCCAAGGCGACGGCATCGTCTTCCTGTATGAAATCCAACCCGGGCCGGCCAGCCGCAGCTACGGCGTGCAAGTGGCGCGGCTGGCCGGCATGCCGGCGGCGCTGCTGCGCCAGGCCCGCGCTGCGCTGGCGGCGCTTGAGGCGCAGCAGCAGCGCGAGCAGGCGCAGGTCGACTTGTTTGCCACGTTGCTGCCGGAGCCGGCACCGGCGGGCGAGCCATCGGCTGTCGAACAGGCGCTGGCCGGCATCGACCCCGATATGCTGTCGCCCAGGGAAGCGCTTGATGCGCTGTACCGGCTCAAACGCCTTCAAAACAATTCAAACAAGGACAGCACATGACATATTGCGTGGGCATCAAACTCGACGCGGGGCTGGTTTTTTTGTCCGACTCGCGCACCAACGCCGGACTCGACCAGATCAGCACCTTCCGCAAGATGATGGTCTATGAGCAGCCGGGCGACCGCTTCATGGTGATGCTGTCGGCCGGCAACCTGTCGATCAGCCAGTCGGTGCGCGAAATTCTGCAGGTTGAAAAGGTCGATAGCAGCAGCGGCGCGCCGGTCACCATCTGGAATGCATCGAGCATGTTCGACGCCGCCCGCGTGCTGGGTGCGGCCGTGCGCCGCGTGTACGAGCAGGACGGCGCCTCGCTGCAGGCGGCCGGCATCGATTTCAACGCCTCGATGATTTTTGGCGGGCAGATCGCGGGCGAGGCCATGCGGCTGTTCCTCGTCTACTCGGCCGGCAACTTCATCGAAGCCACGCGCGAAACCTGTTACTTCCAGATCGGCGAATCCAAATACGGCAAGCCGGTGCTCGACCGCATGATCACGCCGACAACGCCGCTGCACACCGCCGCCAAGTGCGCACTGGTGTCAATGGATTCGACGCTGAAATCAAACCTGTCGGTCGGCCTGCCGCTGGATTTGCTGGAATACGAAACCGACAGCCTGAAGAGCGAGCGCATCGTCTGCATCGACGACCGCAACCCGTACTTCAAAATGATTCACACCACCTGGGGCGACCGGCTGCAGCAGGTGTTCGAGTCGATCGACGACCCGCAGTGGGAAGGCGGCTCCACGGCTTATCCACTGCACGTCGACAACCCCCGCTTTGAGGCGATGCGCAAGATCACCCACCCGGGGGAGAAGATCGTTTAACAGGTCGTTGCGCGCAAAGCGGCCGAGCCGGCCGTGATATTTCACTCTTTGTGCGATGCGTTACCCCCTCACCCCAGCCCTCTCCCCCGCAGGGGCGAGGGAGCTTT
>JANXMO010000242.1 GCA_025354615.1 Burkholderiales bacterium
CACTTACTGCGCTGCTCAGACTTTCAAGTTTTCTAATTTCCCCCATTTCTCTTTCAAGTTGCATTCTTTGATTAGAGTCGTCTCTTATTTTTGCGATTGTTGTATTGGCGTCCGCGTTACTTCCAGTACCCGCTGAAATTAAACCACCACCAGGCCCATTAACTGAAAAATTCGTTCCGCCGGGGCCCGTACCAAAACTTCCAAGGCCTGGTATATTAAAATTACCATTGCCTCCAAAGCGACTTTGAATCGCTGGGTCAAACCCCGACTGAGCTGGGTAAGCAGTCTGTATATTGGGGCCTGAACCGGGATACCCTGGCGGAGGTGTATTTATATTCGCGTTTGGGAAGCTTGGGACAGACCCCTGTTGCGCGAATTGGGCGAAAGGATTTGCGTTCGATGCAGGCGGGTTGGCCTTGACCGTAGGGGTCGGGATTTTGTTGTGGCTGCCGGCTCTTGACGCCAATCCCTGAGGCGCGGATGACGTGTTTGAGTTCAAAGCGGATAACGGCGCGCGCGGTGGAGGCGCAGCAGCCCTGGACGCGGGGGTGAAAGCCCTCGCGTTCGGGTTCAACCCCGAGCTTGACAGCCCAGACGACGGCTTGGCGGCAGGCCTTGCCGGTTTCGCTATAGGCGTGCTGGTGCGAGAAACGGGAATTGGGCTTCTGCCTGATCGTACTGGTGTGCTTGGCATTTAAAACTCCTCAAGCGGTGCTGCTTTTGATCAAAACAGGCGCTCCAAATTCAGACACTGTCCCTGTGTCCGGGTGCCTTGAGCGCGATGTCACGGGTGTGCCGGCGCGGTTTGGCTTCTGGTAAATCAACACCTTCACTTTGCTGCAAAGCGTTGCGCGCTTCCACCGGGAATGCGAAAAGATGTCAGGGGATGCGAAGTGGCGCCGGTTTATTTGCCAAATCGTTGCCGGCCGAAACGGCGGCGAAGACTTTCAGCGCCGCAGCTTGCCCATGGCGGTTGCGATGCCGCGCAGGATGTGCACCTCTTCCACCGTCAGCCCGGCCCGGTTAGCCAGCCGGTTCAACCGCGGCAGCAGCTTGCGGGGGGCGGCAGGGTCGAGGAAGCCGATGTGCTGTAGTGCCGCGGCCCAGTGGATGAGCAGGCCTTGCACGGCGGCGGCATCGGCGTGGGCCGGCTCGGCGGTGCATGGCTGCACGGGAAAGCCGCCCTGCGCCTGACGCCAGTCATAGGCAATGAGCTGCACCGCCTGCGCGAGGTTGAGCGAGCCGTAACGGGGGTCGGTGGGAATGCTCAGGGCGGCATGGCAGCGGTAGACGTCGGCATTGGCCATGCCGTAGCGCTCGCAGCCGAAGACAAAGGCCACGCAATGCCGGCTGGGCGCCAGTGACGCGAACAAGGCGCGCGGCGCGTGCGTGGGCGGGCCGAAGTCACGCGGCGTCATCACGGTGGCGCAGGCGTAGGTGACGCCGTGCAGCGCGTCGGCCAGCGTCGGCACGGTGCGGGCGGTGGTGAGAATGTCGGTAGCACCGCTGGCGCGCGCCAGCGTTTCCGCGTCGCCCAGCACGCCGGCATGGCGCGGCGCTACCAGCACCAGATCGTGGTAG
>JANXMO010000253.1 GCA_025354615.1 Burkholderiales bacterium
GCGACAAATAAGGCAGGGGCACGCCGGACAACCCGCTCAGGGCCGCTTCGGACAGCGCCGAAGCGAAAGGAATCAGCAGGTGCATCCGCCAAATTATCCGGTGCGACCGCATTCGAGGCGTGCCAGCCTCGTCCTGTAGCATCCGCCGCCTATGAACTGGCCCTATGAATTGCAAGTTGGCTGGCGCTACACGCGGGCCGGGCGGGCCGGGCGCAAGAACCGTTTCATTTCCTTCATTTCCGGCGTCTCGATGCTGGGGATTGCGCTGGGCGTGGCAGCGTTGATCATCGTGCTGTCGGTGATGAACGGGTTTCAGAAGGAGGTGCGCGACCGCATGCTGTCGGTCGTTTCACACATCGAAATCGAAGACGCCGGCGGCAATGCGCTGGCCGACTGGCATGCCACCGCGGCGCAGGCGCGGGCGCAGCCACAGGTGATTGGCGCCGCGCCCTTCGTCGCGGCACAGGCGCTGATCGGCCGCGGCGACGTGATGCGCGGCACCATCGTGCGCGGCATCTCGCCCGCCGATGAAGCAACCGTCACCGAGCTCGCCGCGCGGCTCGGCGGCAGCACGTTGTCGAAGTTGACACCCGGTGCCTGGGGCATCGTGCTGGGCGGCGAGCTGGCGCGCGGGCTGGGCGCGGTGGTGGGCGACAAGGTCACGCTGGTGGCGCCCGGCGGGCAGGTGACGCCGGCCGGCGTGGTGCCGCGGCTCAAGCAGTTCACGCTGGTCGGCACTTTCGACGTCGGCCACTACGAGTATGACAACGGCCTGGCGTTGATCCACCTCGACGATGCGGCCCGGCTCTTCCTGACCGGCGGCGCCACCGGCGTTCAGCTGAGGCTGCAAGATGCGCAGCAGGCGCGCCCGGTGGCCGCCGCGCTGCAGCAAACGCTGGGCAGCAGCTTGCGCGTCAGCGACTGGACACGCACCAACCGCAATTACTACGACGCGGTGCAGATCGAAAAACGCATGATGTTCATCATCCTGACGCTGATCGTCGCGGTGGCGGCGTTCAACCTGGTGTCGACGTTGGTGATGACGGTGACCGACAAACAGGCCGACATCGCCATCCTCCGCACGCTCGGCGCCAGCCCGCGCTCGATCATGGGCATCTTCATGTTCCAGGGCGCGGCCG
>JANXMO010000282.1 GCA_025354615.1 Burkholderiales bacterium
ACCACCGCCTACACCTACGACGCTGCCGGCAACCTCAAGACCCGCACCGACAGCCGCGGCGTGCTCAGCACCTACCGCTACGACGCGCTGAACCGCCTCAACACTGTCGTCCACAGCCAAGCCGGCCAGCCCAGCCAAACCTACAGCTGGACTTACGACCAAAGCAGCCCCAGCTACAGCAACGGCATCGGGCGGCTGACCTCCACCGGCTACCCTGCCGGCAGCAGCCAGTTCAGCTATGACCCTCAAGGCCGGCTGCTGCTGAGCACTCAGCGGATTGCCGCTGCGGCCGGCGCCAACGCTGCTGAAATCGCCCACACCGTCAGCTACCGTTACAACAGCGCAGGCCGCCTCACCACCCTCATCTACCCCTCTGGGCGCATGCTGATACTCGGCTACAACGGCAGCCAGGTGGCCTCCTTGTCGCTCGCCCCTGATAGCAGCACACGAGCCACCAACCTGTTGAACCAGATTCAATATGCCCCGTTTGGCGGGCCCCAGCGCTGGCTGTGGCAAATGGCCAGCGGCACGCAGGCCTGGGAACAGGTCCTGGATCTGTCACAGCGGGTCGTTCGCTATCCGCTGGGGCGCTTTGTCAGGGACATCAGTTATGACGCAGGCGACCGCATCACCAGCTACAGCCACCGGGATGCCACAACCGGCACAGCCACGGCAGCTGCTGCAGCACTTGACCAGCGCTTTGGCTATGACGCTCTGTCGCGCCTGAGCGGCATCACGGCGGCCAACACCAGCTGGGCGATCAGCTATGACGCCAACGGCAACCGCACTGGGGTGACGATGGACGCGCGCACGAGCGCTTACACCACCGCTGCGACCAGCAACCGGCTGCTGAGCACGGACTCGCCCGCGCGCAGCTTTGGCTATGACGCCGCTGGCAATACGCTCAGCGACACGGGAGCGGCCTACAGCGCCAGCTACGACCTGGCGGGGCGGCTGGCCACGCTGAGCAAGGCCGGCGTGAGCACCAGTTACAGCTACAACAACCAGGGCCAGCGGATCCGCAAGGTGTCGAGCACGGGGGCGAACTCGGCGGTGCTGTTTGTCTATGACGAGGACGGGCAGCTGCTGGGCGAATACGACAGCAGGGGCTCAGCGCTGCGCGAGTATGTGTGGCTGGGCGCCAGGCCGGTGGCGATGTTCATGCCCCATCCGACGGTGCGGGGGGCGGCTCCGTTGGTGTTTTATATCCATGCGGATCATTTGAATGCGCCGCGGGTGGTGCTGGACAGGGACAACAATGTGCGCTGGCGCTGGCTGGCTGAGCCGTTCGGCACGACGGCGCCTGAAACAGACCCGAGCGGGCTGGGCAGCTTGACGCAAAACCTGCGCCTGCCGGGGCAGTATGCGGATCAGGAGTCAGGGCTGTTCTACAACTGGTTCAGAAGCTATGACTCGACGGTGGGGAGGTATGCGCAGAGCGATCCGATCGGGCTACAGGGGGGGATTAATACTTATGCTTATGTGGGTGGAAATCCGGTTAGCTACGTTGATCCAATGGGTCTCAATGCAATGGCAGGGGCTCGACTCGGCGCAACCGGCGGCTTTGCAATCGGTGGACCACCCGGAGGGCTGATCGGTGCAGGGCTGGGAGCGTTGGGAGGTTACCTAATTGCTGACGCCCTCAGTAATTTGAAGTTCAACGCACCGCCGCGCGGTTTGCCGCCGGATGGAATCGATCCGCCGAGTGACGGGCAATGTAAGCCTGGCCCCGCAAGCCGACCCTCAGAGCGCGGCAAGGGCGGCCAAAGCCTCTGGGACCCCAAAGGTGGCGAATGGCGCTGGTTCCCTGGTGACAAGTGGCACAACCCGCACTGGGATCACAACTCGCACAGCGGCCCGAGTTCGCCATGGGTAAATGTTCCGCATGGCGGCTTACCGCCGGTCAAGCCATGACGCAAGAACACTCGGTACTACACGTCGGTATTGCCGAGTTTGCAGACCCGACGCTGCTGCTGATCGGTGATGCGACATCACTCGGTTGGCTCGCAGATCAAGTCGATGCGCGACGAGATATCAGGCTTGCGGAGATGGCGGGGTTTGTTCACGAAACAAAGATTGATTTGCATCTAATTCCGACAACACGCAGCGGCTGTTTAACGCGGCTCGGCGGCGCATTCGATTGGGAAATATCGGCCGTGGAAGCGCAGCAGTTTGCGCAGCAGCTCAGAGAGCTTGCCGCAGGCGTATCGCCAGCGCATGCCTATCTTGACCCCGAATCCAATCCTGCTGACGTCCAAGTAGTTGCATCAAAAGGAGAGTACGACCCAGCAAAGGTGTTCGGCGCATAAATCGGCCTGCCTTCGGGTCAATTCTTGCCCTTACCACGGGGTCTTTTGGCTCTTGTTCTCAGGGTTGATGAATCCGATGCGCCGTTTGGGCGGATCGGGTTGCGCCATGAACCGCCCTATTGCTTCGGCCCGCTGAACTTTGAAGTTCTTTCTGCGGACGCCCATGGAAGCGGAACAGAAGCATGATGACTTCAACGCGCCGGACCAATAGTTTTCGCAGAGGCCCATTGGGTCAAGTCAGGCTGCCACCTTGGTAGCTTGACTGGCGTGTTGCCGGTAGCAGGCTGCCTCGGCCTCGGCGGGCGGGATGATGCCAATCAGCCGCTTTTATGGCTCAACAGGCGCCATGCGCCTTGCTGCGGCTCCCTGACAAGCTGCTTATCTGCCATCACCCCCGCTACAGGACAGGCAGCCGTTCATTGGCAAACGCCGCTTTACACTATGTCCACAAGCGCGCAAGACGGCGCTGGCCCAATCCAATTGCACGGCGTGCGGCTTCGCCCCGCTGAAAACCGATCCCACTGTAAGGACCCCCTCGTGAATTCTTTTTGCCGCACTGCCTTGATTCCTTCCCTTGCCCTGTCGATCGGCCTGCTGGCCGGCTGTGGCGGCAGCAAAAGTGACAATGGCGACAGCCGCGTGCGGCTGGTCAATGCAACGTCTGAATATGCATCGTTCGATCTTTACCAGTCGTCGTCACCGGTGACGGCCAATGTGGCCAGCTTCACGGGCAGCAGCTATGCCTCGCTCGGCTCGGGCACCTACACCTTTGATGTCCGTTCGACCAGCGCCGGCACCAGTTCGTCGACCAGCTCACGCACCGTTGCCAAGGATTCTTACAACACATTGGTGGCCTACACGACAGGCGGCGCGCTGGTCACGGCATTGCTGACGGACAGCGAAAGCGCGCCATCTTCCGGCGCGGCCAAGTTCCGCTTGTTCCACACCGCAGCCACTGAAGCAGGCCCGGTTGACGTGTACCTGGTCGGCACCGCCTGCACCGCGCTCGACAGCACCGCAGCCGCCACGGCCACCAATGTGTCAACCTTCAGCAGCTATGTTGAAGTGACCGCAGCAGCGGCCGGCACGCCTTATCACGTGTGTGTGACGGCCGCTGGCGACAAGACCGATTTGCGGCTCGACATTCCCAGCGTCACTCTGACCAACCAGCAGATTGCGACGCTGGTGTTGACGCGCAGCAGCAGCGGCGTGCTGTTGCACGGCTTGGTGATGAACCAGCAAGGCACCGTGACGGCGGCGCGCAACACGTCGGTGCGCGCACGCGTGGCGGCGGGTGCGGCGCCGGTGGGCGGCGGTGGGCCGGGTGTCGTCAGCGCCATGGCCAATGGTGTGAATTTGGGAAGCAACCTCGCATCACCGACGATTGCCTCCTACCGGCTGGTGCCGGCCGGTGCCCTCAGCACCACGGTGACGATCGACGGCACCCCGGTGCCCACCAGCGGCTTGACTGCTGTGGCAGGCGCCGACGTGACCCTGCTGGTCACGGGCACGGCCAGCTCACCGCAAGTGGCCTTGCTGAACGACGACAACACGCCTTCAACCAACGTGGCGAAGCCCGTCAAACTGCGCCTGATCAATGCACTCAACGGCTCGGCAGGCGGTGTGACCTTGACCGATGACTACAGCGTGGCGGCCGACAATGTGAGCTTCGGCACCGCGTCGGCCCCGACGCTGGTGGCGTCGAGCGCCGCGCTGGCGCGGCTGGAAGTCACCTATTCCGGCACGCAGCTGTTTGTGATCAACAACGCCTCGCTGGCTGCAGGCAAGGTTTACACCGTGTTCCTGAGCGGGCCGACGCCAGCGACCAACAGCTTCCTGCGCGCCGACCGCTGAATGGAGTGAAGCCGGTATTGCAGCTCCAGCGGGCAGCGCAGCCGGCTTCCACAACAAGGCGGCACCTACAATCGCCGCTTTGTCTTTGCCGCTTTTTTGACGACCGCGGTTGCCCGCCATGACCGATCTTGCCAAGTCCTTCGAGCCTGCCGCCATAGAGGCCCATTGGGGCCCGTTGTGGGAGAGAAGCGGCGCCTACGCCCCGACGCACGACGCAGCCAAACCGTCTTTCAGCATCCAGCTGCCGCCGCCCAATGTGACCGGCACGCTGCACATGGGGCACGCGTTCAACCAGACCATCATGGATGCGTTGACGCGCTGGCACCGCATGCGCGGCGACAACACGCTGTGGGTGCCGGGCACCGACCACGCCGGCATCGCGACGCAAATCGTCGTGGAACGCCAGCTGGAACAACAGCAGCTCAGCCGCCAGGCGCTGGGCCGGCCCGGTTTTTTGGAAAAAGTGTGGGAGTGGAAAGAAAAATCCGGCTCCACCATCACGCAGCAGATGCGCCGCCTGGGCGCCAGCGTCGACTGGGGCCGCGAATACTTCACGATGGACGCGGCCCGCTCAGCCATCGTCACCGACACCTTTGTTCAGCTGTACCGGCAGGGGCTGATCTACCGTGGCACCCGGCTGGTGAGCTGGGACCCGCAGCTCAAATCCGCCGTTTCCGACCTGGAAGTTGAGAGCACCGAAGAAGACGGCTTTCTCTGGCACATCCGTTACCCACTGACCGATGGCAGCGGCGAACTCGTGGTTGCCACCACGCGGC
>JANXMO010000304.1 GCA_025354615.1 Burkholderiales bacterium
GAGGATGTTGGGCGCCACACCGTTGACGCAGAACTCGACGCCCCACGCCAGCTCCTTGACCTGGATAACGCGCTCGTCAATGGGAATGATGGGGCTGCAAAGGTTGACACAGAACTCGTCAAGGGCGAGCTTGGCGCCGCCGTAGATTTTGTCGATCTCGCTGGAGTAGTAGCCAGTGTGGCCTTGGTCAATGCGCTCGACCATGATGTCGAGCAGCCGGTTATGGCGCTCGTGGTCGCTTTTGTCGTGGGTGTTGAGGAAATTTTTGAGCTGGCCGACGTCGGCGCGGATCTGCTTCATCACGGGCGCTTTGAAGTCGCGCTCGAAGGCGGCCAAGGATTCGTGGCGCGTACGGCTGTAGTACACAGCCGCCTCGCCATGCGGGTTGGGCTGCTCGGCCGGCTTGGCGGGCGGCTGCTTGAAGGCGTCAGTGAGCTGGAGCTTGGGCATCGGAAAAACCTTTGGCTGCCAAACGGCGGTCGGCCAGCCGCTGCACGGCTTTGTCCGTCGCACAGCACGCGATGGCACAAAGGTAGCGCGTTGCGGATCAGCCGTGTAGCGACAAGCGAAGGAAAGCGCAGGGAAACGAAAAGTGGTGGTCGCAATGTTGTTGCTGCGCTCCGAGCGCGAAGGTGCGCCGGCGCAAAGCGTCTGGGGTGAGCGCCGCAGTCCGGCTTGGCATTGAATATCCCTGCCGTGCGCTATCCCTCACCTCCGGCCCTCCCCCGCGGGCGGGAGAGGGAGTGCGCCTTCACTCGGCACCCATTCAAATTCGTTGATGCCGGCCCATAACCTATCAGCCGCCCGCGCCACCCTCCCACCGCCCCGCCACGTTCTTCAGCAACTGATTGACCGCCGCCAGCTCGCGGTTGCGGCTGTTGAGCCAGTTGCTTTCGCTGGCCAGTGCGGTGGTTTGGGCGGTGACGACGTTGAGGTAGCTGACGGTGCCTGCGCGGTACTGGGCCAGCGTGATGTCGAGGGTGCGTTGCGCGGCTTGCAGCGCTTCTTGCTGCAGCTGCGTCTGGCGCTGCAGCTGGGCGGCGAGCACGAGGTTGTCTTCGACTTCCTGCAGCGCGGTCAGCACGGTCTGGCGGTAGTTGGCGGTGAGTTGGTCGGCGCTGGCGCGGGCTTGGGCGCTGGCCAAGCGGCGTTGGCCGTTGTCGAAAATCGCTTCGCTGAGCGAGGCGCCGAAAGACCACAGCGTGTTGGGCGCGCTGATCAGGCCGGCCAGCGCGGCGTTGCGCAGGCCGGCGCTGGCCGACAGCGTTAGCGAGGGGAAGAACGCCGCATCGGCGACGCCGATTTGCGTATAGGCAGCGGCCACGCGGCGGCGCGCGGCGGCGATGTCGG
>JANXMO010000324.1 GCA_025354615.1 Burkholderiales bacterium
GTCGGGTTTTGTGCGTCCGGCGCTGGAGTTGTGGCTCAACCAGCATGTGGAATACGGTCGCAAACTGGCTGAACTGGCCATCAAGGCGGCGCAGACGCGGCAAAAAGCTGGCCAGAAGGTCGAAAAACGCAAAGGTTCGGGCGTGGCGGTGTTGCCCGGCAAGCTGACCGACTGCGAAAGCCGCGACCTGCTGCACAACGAAGTCTTCCTCGTCGAAGGTGACTCCGCTGGCGGCAGCGCCAAGATGGGGCGCGACAAGGAAACGCAGGCCGTGCTGCCCCTGCGCGGCAAGGTGCTCAACACCTGGGAAGTGGAGCGCGACCGGCTGTTCGCCAATACCGAGATCCACGACATCGCCGTGGCGATCGGCATTGACCCGCACGGCGCGGGCGATGCGGTCGACTTCTCAAGCCTGCGCTACGGCAAGGTCTGCATCCTGTCGGACGCCGACGTCGACGGATCACACATCCAGGTGCTGCTGCTGACGCTGTTTTTCCGCCATTTCCCGCAACTCGTCGAGCGCGGGCATGTGTACGTTGCCAAGCCGCCGCTGTTCCGCGTTGACGCACCCGCGCGCGGCAAAAAGCCCGCAGCCAAAATTTATGCACTCGACGAAGCCGAGCTGCAAGCCACGCTCGACAAGCTCCGCAAGGAAGGCGCACGCGATGCCGCGGTTGCCGTCAGCCGCTTCAAAGGCCTGGGCGAAATGAACGCTGAGCAGTTGTGGGACACGACGCTCAATCCAGAAACCCGACGCCTGCTGCTCATCAACTGCAGCGCAGAGGAAACGCCGGCCACCGCCAGCGCCTTCAACCGCCTGATGGGCAAAGGCGAAGCGCAGGCCCGCCGTGAATTGATGGCGCTTGAAGGCGACTCGATCGAAGTTGACGTTTGACCTGGTGATCGACCCTGATTGCGCCAGCGACTCCCTTTCATAAGCGTCACCAGTCCCTTAAACTCATTTATCGCTGTTTTTGTGGAGCCTTGCATGCACGCCATCACCGTAGCACCGATTGTTCCCATCGGCAAAATAAAAAGCTTTGGTGAAATCGGCCCAAAGTATGAAGTCGGCCCACCCCTACGGCCGCTGGCGGATGGTGATTGGATGATTGAAATCACCCTGATCGAAACCGGTGAGAAAACCGAATATCGCCTCACGCATTTATCAGATGATCCTGAAGCCCACTGATGTACGCCGTTGCTTTTGACCTCGTTGTTGCGGAAGCTGAAAAGCACCATCCCAAAAGCGTCAGCCAAGCGTATGCGGATATTGGTTTCACTCTCAACGAGCATGGTTTCCGCAGGGTTCAAGGCAGCCTGTATGTAACGGACAACGAGGACATGGCGAATCTGTTTCTCGCCATTCAAGCGCTGCGATGCAGAACGTGGTTTTCTCGATCCGTGCGTGACATCCGCGCCTTCCGAATTGAGCAATGGTCCGATTTCACGGCGATCGTGAAAAGCTGAATTCCGCCATCTACAAAGGCGACCGCCTTTCATTGCAGGAAAGCGCCTCGTCTTCATTTCTCAAGCCAGCACATCGCGATAACCTCTCCGTTATGCCGCTGTGCATGGCATTGATTGCACTTTGAGTGATGTCGTTCAGGATTTCGGGCGTGTAGGCAATTCGCTCACCCCGGTGAGCTGGTCGTCGCTAACCTTGATTGCCGCCTGCCAGACCGCAACGCGGCTTTCTTCTGCCTGCATCCGCCGGATGGCATCCCGGATGACTTCGGTCGCGTTGCCATAAAGCCGCTGGCAACTTTCGTCTTGATGAAGCCCTCCATTTCGGGCGAAAGATTGGCGTGCATGCTCATAGCGAAACCTCCAACCAAAATGCAGACAAAGACTATCCACTCTATGGATATGAGTCAGTACAGGCGACCAGAGAGATTGCGCAGCGCGAAGCGGACTACAAGGCTTCTCGCCCCACAAGGCAACCGCAACAGGCCACATTGAACCGGTGATCGGCCACAAAGGCGGCGCGCTGGCTTTTACTCCCAAAGTTGTCACAGCCTTTTCGCTTTTATCCCCCACCGTTCGCATTTCCACCCCCACGGCCAACACAGCGCTTCTACATTGCGGCAATGCGCTGAGTGAAGTGCTGCCACAGGGGCGGCACGCCGGCTGGGTTGAAAGGCGTGTTTCATGTTTTCTAAAAATCCGGTGGGCAAAGCGCATCGAAACCCACTGCGCGAATCCCTGCTGCCGCCAACAGCTGATTAAGCCGGGCCTTCATCGGCGCCTTCCGTGCCCGAAATCACGCCCAGTGCCTCGCGTAAAAGCACAACCGGCAGCTCGCCGCCTCGCGGCGTCGTGCCGGCCAAACCGATCGAAACAAAAGCCGCCACCGGTACTGCACCTGTGGCAGGCACCGCTGCCAGTAGCTCAACCGCCGAAACGCCCGCTCAAGAATTTGTGGCAACGGCGCTCCGAACCCGCTCTGACCCCGCGGCCCTTCGCCTGGCTGGCAGCCACATCACCGACGCCCACTTGGCGGCCTTTGCCGCCAACCCGCAAGAAGTCAAAGCACTGACGCTCAAGGTCTTCGACGACGTTACGCCTGACGGCTTGGCGCAACTGGCCTCCGTGCCCTTGACGTCACTGACCATCAAAAGCCGTTATCTCACCGTCAAAGACGCACAGGCACTGGCCAAGTGCACAACCCTTGAAAGCCTGGATCTGTCCAACTGCAAGGTCTCACCCGAAGCCATGGCGGCTCTGGCCAAGTTGCCTGCCTTGAAATCCGTCAACCTCAACAGCCGACCGGTGGGTGTGGCCATGGCAGAAGCACTGCGCCTGTGCAGCCAGCTTGAAACTTTGGATCTCAAAGGAAGCAAGGTTGATGACGCCACGCTCAAAGTGCTTCTCACGGGATTGACGGCTGACTTGCCGAGCCTGTTGTCATCGTTGAAAACGAT
>JANXMO010000335.1 GCA_025354615.1 Burkholderiales bacterium
GCGGTGTCGTGTTCGAGCAGGCTGTACAAAGCGCCCAAAGGGTCATAGGCATGCTCGCCACCGGCTTTGTCGATTTCGTCAACCACCATGACCGGGTTGGCGTACTGCCCGTCGACCAGGGTCTCAAATACCTTGCCAGGCCGCGCGCCTTTCCATTGGCTGGATGAACCCGACAGCACCCAACCCGCGGTTAAAGAGCTCATGGACACGAAGCCCATGCCGGTGCCCAGCAGTTGGGCCAGTTCGCGTG
Source organism: Burkholderiales bacterium (assembly GCA_025354615.1). Classification (GTDB taxonomy): domain Bacteria; phylum Pseudomonadota; class Gammaproteobacteria; order Burkholderiales; family Burkholderiaceae_C; genus JANXMO01. The sequence goes on from JANXMO010000335.1 coordinate 251, forward strand.
CGAAATGGGTTTTTCCGATACCAGGCGGGCCCAGCAACAGCAGGGGCGTGATTTCGAGCGCATCACGGCTGTCTTCGCACAATGCCAGTTGGCGCTTCACGTCGTCGAGCACCTCAACAAAGTTGGGCAACTCGTCATACAGGTGCGCCATTGAAGGCAGGCCAGACGGCTTGACTTGAAACCGCTCAGGGCCCTTCTCGATCATGCGCTCGTAAGTGGAGCGCAAATTCTCATGCTCTTTGACCGGCAGTTTGTCGAGCTGCCGCCCCACGTCGTCAACCCGGTATAGGCTGCGCATGCGGGCAATCGGAATACCACCGCGGGCGTTGCCAACGGTCACCAGATCATGGGATGCTGTCATCATTCCTCCGCCGGGCTGTCTGAAGTTGCAACCCATTCAAGCACGGCTGGAAACTGCCATTGCACGAAGAAGCAGACGATTGGCCTGGCAATTGCCATTTACTTTGTATGAAGGGCCTTTTGTCTTTGGCAAAGGCAGCAATTGGCCGTAACGCAAACCACCAGCGGTTATTTTTTCGCTGATTTTTGAAAGCACCTTGATGTTGAAATTTTTGAAAACCGCGGGCGCCAGCTTGTTTATTGCCGCTTGGCTGACCGGTTGCGGCGGCGGTGGCGGTGGCGACAGCACCGCTTCGGTGGCGCCCACGACCTTCCCTGCCCGGGCCGCGTTACGCAGCAATATCAATGCGGGTTCGACTGACAACTTCACCGTCTCAGGCACTTGTAGCGGCACGGCAACAATCGTCAGCGGAGCCGCGCAATCGGCTGTTTTCGAAGGCGTGTCGGGCTACGCCGCTTCGCAGGCGTCCACCTTGAACTTGACCAATTGCACGCCGGCGACCACCCGGACGTCGGGTCAAAGCTATTACGACCTCAACTACACCCCGTTGGGCTCTGACGTGCCGAACATTGAATACACGCGCTACGCCTCAGCCACGCCGCCGCCGCTGCCCGAAACTTTGGTCGTGGGCGACGCTGCGGTTTATGCACAGCAGACGGCTTACAGCGATAGCACCAAAACCACGCCGATCGGCACGCGCGTCACCAGCTATGCGGTCACGGCCGACACGGCAACCACCGCGATCCTCAACCTCGTGACACAGGCATATGACACCAATGGCCGGCTGGTGTTGACGCAGCAAAGCCGCTACCGCATCGGCACCGA
>JANXMO010000342.1 GCA_025354615.1 Burkholderiales bacterium
ACGGTGTATGCGCTGGAGAAGCGGCGCAACCGCAGCCGCTCACTATCGGTAGCCGCGCCCAGCGTTCGTGCCATTTCCGCTACTTTCGGCAACACCGTGCAGGTCGGCCTGCCGGTGGCGGCAGCCTTGTTTGGCGAAGCCGGGCTGGCCGTTCACGTCACCATCGTCAGCCTGCACGCATTGACGCTCCTGACGGTGCTCACCGCCCTGGTCGAACTTGACCTGGCGCGCGAGCGCCGCACACTGGGCCATGCCAACACATCGCTGGTCCGCACTTTGGCCACCACGGTGCGCAACACCATCATCCACCCGGTGGTGCTGCCGGTGCTGTCAGGCCTGGTGTGGAACGTGCTGGCGCCACCGCTGCCGCCGATTGCCGATGAAATCTTGCTGACGCTGAGCCAGGCCGTGGTGCCGCTGTGCCTGGTGTTGATCGGCATGTCGCTCGCTTACTACGGCATGCAGGGTGCGGTGCGCGGCGCCATGGCCTTATCATTCCTGAAATTGCTGCTGTTGCCAGCGGCGGTCTTGCTCGTGGGCCATTGGGGCCTGGGGCTGAACGGCGTGGCGCTGTCGGTGCTGGTGGTGGCCGCTTCGCTGCCGGTCGGCTCGAACGCGCTGATTTTTTCGCAGCGCTATGAAACCCTGCAGGCCGAAGCCACCGCCACCATCGTTTTTTCAACCCTGGGCTTCGTCGTGACGGCGCCGCTGTGGCTGCTGGTACTGCGCTGGGTGGCCTGACTGCAGCGGCTTTTGGGACAATCCGCCGATGGACAACGCCCTTGACCTCAACGCCACGCTGACGCACATGGGCTACGCCGCGCGCGCGGCCAGCACACGCATGGCGGCTTCTTCAACCGCAGCGCGCAACACCGCTTTGCTGGCCTTGGCGCGGCACCTGCGTGAAGGCGGTGAAGCACTGCACGAAGCCAATCAGCAAGACGTTGATGCCGCTTGCGCCGCCGGCCTGGCCCCGCCGCTGGTCGACCGCCTGCGCTTGACGCCCGCCATCATTGCGACAATTGCCGAAGGTTGCGAGCAGATCGCCGCGATGCCGGACCCGGTGGGCGAAATCACCGAACTCAAACGCCGCCCCAGCGGCATCAGCGTCGGCCGCATGCGGGTGCCGCTGGGCGTGTTCGGCATGATTTACGAAAGCCGGCCGAACGTCACCATCGAGGCCGCGGCGCTCGCCATCAAAAGCGCCAACGCCTGCATTCTGCGAGGCGGCTCGGAGGCGTTTCATTCCAACCAGGCGCTGTGGGCACTGGTGCAGGCGGCGCTGGCCGAAGCCGGTTTGCCGCCCGAAGCCGTGCAACTGGTGCCGACGACGGACCGCGCCGCCGTCGGCTGGCTGGTGGCCTCGCCTGACGCGGTGGACGTCATCATTCCGCGTGGTGGCAAAGGCTTGATCGAGCGCGTCAGCCGCGAGGCCCGAGTGCCCGTCATCAAGCACCTGGACGGCAATTGCCACATTTACGTCGACGCACAGGCCGACCTGGCGCTGGCGCTGCGCGTGACCGAAAACGCCAAGACGCAGAAGTACAGCCCTTGCAATGCGGCCGAGTCACTGCTTGTGCATGCGGTGGTGGCGGCTGATTTTTTACCGCGCATGGGCGCCGTGTTCGCGTCTCATGGCGTTGAGATGCGCGGTGACGCCGCGGCGCTGGCAGCGCTGCGGGGCGTGCCAAACGCCCGGCTGCTGCCGGCCACGGAAGCCGACTGGGCGGAAGAGTATCTGGCCCCCGTCATCAGCATCAAAGTGGTTGACAGCCTGGACGACGCCATCACCCACATCAACCGCTACGGCTCACACCACACCGACGCCATCCTGACCAACCACCACCCCAGCGCGATGCGTTTCCTGCGCGAGGTTGACTCGGCCAGCGTGATGGTCAACGCCAGCACCCGCTTTGCCGACGGCTTCGAATACGGCCTGGGCGCGGAAATCGGCATCAGCACCGACAAATTCCACGCCCGCGGGCCGGTCGGCCTGGAAGGGCTGACATCGCTGAAATGGGTGGTGCTGGGCCAAGGCGAGGTGCGCACGGCATGAACACCGCGGCCACGATGACAACCGCGCCGCAAGCCGCGCCCCCGGCCGACGAGCGCCACGCACTGGTGCTGTTTTCAGGCGGCCAAGATTCCACCGCCTGCCTGGCTTGGGCGCTCGAGCGCTACGCCCGCGTTGAAACGATCGGCTTCGACTACGGTCAGCGTCATGCCGTCGAACTGCAATGCCGCCTGACCGTGCTCGAGCGGCTGCGCGCCGAATTCCCGCAGTGGGCCGCGCGCCTGGGCGTTGACCATGTGCTGGATCTGTCGCTGTTGGGCCGGATTTCCGACACCGCGCTGACCGGCGAACGCGCCATCGAACTCAACGCCAACGGCCTGCCCAGCACCTTCGTGCCGGGGCGCAACCTGCTGTTTTTGACTTTTGCGGCAGCCGTGGCCTACCGGCGCGGCGCCAGCGTGCTGGTCGGCGGCATGTGCGAAACCGACTATTCCGGCTACCCCGATTGCCGCCACGACACATTGGCGGCGCTGCAAACCGCGCTGGGCCTGGGCCTCGCCACGCCGATGGCGATTGAAACCCCGCTGATGTGCCTGACCAAAGCGCAGACCTGGGCGTTGGCCGACACGCTGGGCGGCACCGCGCTGATCGAGTTGACGCTCGAGCACACCCACACCTGCTACCTCGGTGAACGCAGCGCCCGCCACGCCTGGGGCTATGGCTGCGGTTTGTGCCCGGCTTGCGCGCTGCGCCGGCAGGGCTTCGAGCGCTGGTCGGCCGGCTGAATGGTGAAAGCCAATCCGCCGTGCTCTGCCACTTGCACCGTCTTCTCCACCTTGGCGTTGCAAGTGCTTGCTGTCGCCGAAGCGATGGCTGTGCCTTGCGCCCTGACCGGTTATGTTGGAACAGGTGGCCGGGGCCGGCTTGATGCACTGTTTGTTACCCGTTGCGGCCGCCAATGAACGGCCCGCCAGCACGCACCGGCGTGGCCCTTAGCCGCGTGCCATGACCTCCACCTCGATCGCCGCCAGCGCCGCGGCCACGGTGCTGATGTTCTGGGCCGTGGGGTCGCACAACCGGCTGGTGCGGCTGGGCCAGTCGGTGGCGCAGGCCTTTGCGCCGGTGGACGTTCAAATCCAGCGCCGCCATGCGCTGCTGTTGCGCTGGCTGCAGGCCATGCCCATCGTCATTGAACACGCGCCGCAGGCGGTTGAGGCGGTGCAGGGCGCGGCCAGCCAGCTGCAAGCCGCCTGTGCCGCCTTGCGCCGCCGGCCGGCCGCGTTGCAGCCGGCCGCCTGCCTGCGGCTGGCCGAAACCACGCTGGCCGCCGCGCGGCTGCGCTTTCTGGCCGAGCTGCCTGTGCGTGCCGGCGCCCTCGCGCAGGGCGAAGCCGCCGTGCTGGCCGACGAACTGGCCGACGCCGACAGCACCCTGGCTTTTGCCCGCCAGGCCTTCAACGACGCCAGCGGCGTCTACAACCAGGCGTTGGCGGAATTTCCGACGCGCTTGATGGCGCGCCTGTTCGGCCTGCGGCCGGCGGGGCTTTTATAGGCTGGCCTGTCATTGCGCCACTTGGGACAAAGACGACAAAAATTCCCCCTCATTTGATGGGGCTTGTGCACTGCACTTCGCTTCTCAAGCCATTTTTTCGCATGCCAAGCTTTGCGCCGACGCCGCGGCGGCAAGCTAAGCGCATGAGCCCAATCAAACCCACTACTTCTGGACTTCCCGCTCCCCGGCGAACTGTGGAAGGGTCGAGTTCTTCGCCCGCGACACGGCCAATGCCCGGCCTGCCGGCGGGGTCACGTGCAGCCAGTCCACCGCCCATTCCGGGGCCTCTGGCGCCACGCGCATCGCTTGATGGCGGGTTACGAGG
>JANXMO010000364.1 GCA_025354615.1 Burkholderiales bacterium
CAAACCGTGCCGCGTGCGTCGGCCAGCACCACCCTTTGTTGCGTGGCGTCGCCCACTGCGCCGGCCAGCCAGGCGGCGGGGGCAAAAAATACCCAGGCCAGCAGCGCGCCCAGCAGTGCGCCGGCCATAGCCCAGCGCACCGCAGCGCTGCGCAGGTGGTCCCAGGCTTGTTCGGTTTGAGTGGCATGCACGGCCGCCGCACCGGCAAACGGCCGCCAGGTTCTGCCGCTGCCCCAGCCCTGCCTCAAGTGCCCGCTCCAAAGGCAAGCGTGATCGAACCGGCAAAGCCGGCCGCGGCGCGGGTCAGTTGCAGTTCGACCGGCCGCGCCCGGGCTGCGCTGCGCGCCTCGGCCAACCAGCCGCGCAAGGCTTCGCTGGAAACACCGGTCAGCGTCAGTGTTGCGCGATCGCCTTGCACCACCAGGCGCGCACCGGCACCGAGCCGCTCGGTGGCCGCGCGCAAGGCCTCGCCCGCTTGGGCCGATGACAGGGGCGCGACAGCGCGCAGGCGGCGCGCTTCATCGGCCCAGCGCTGCATTTGCTGCAACTGCGCTTCGACCTGCGTCAATTGCTGCGGCGCCTGCTGCAGCGTGCGCCAGGCCGGCTGTATGCCGATCAGCCACACCACCAGCAGCGCCAACAACAAGCCGGCAGCCACCAGAATGCCGCGCTCGCGGGCGGCCAGCGATTGCCAGCGCAAGCGCACGCCAGCCGCCAGCGTTGCCAGGCGCTGAACAGCGGGCGAATGGGCAAGCGGTTGACGGACCATGGCTTATCTGGCCGCAGCCCGGCTGAGCGTCAAGCGGCCCTCGGCCGCCGCAACGTCCCAGCCAGCAGGGCGCAGTTGGCTTCGAAATTGCTCGATTTCACTTTCTGCCCAGCCCACAGCGGCCACCGTCAGGCGCCCCGGTTCGTATTGCAGGTGGTCGACCGGCGGGCGGTTGGCCGGCCAGGCCAGCGCCGCGGCTTCCAGCAGCGGTTCGAGGTCGGCCTCGCCAGGCTGGCCGGCACCGGCCCGAAGCCGTTCGATTTCGCGGCGCATTTGCGCAGGCGCATCGAGCACCGCACGGACCTGGGGGAAACTGGTTTGCAGCGTGGTGATCAACGCTTGCCGCTGGCTGCTCAGCTGCGCGGTTTGCCGCCAGGCCCCGACATTCAGCCCGATCAATTGAATGACCAGCAGCGCGCCCAACCCCCAGCGGGCAGGACGCCACTCAACGCCCAGCCACCGCTTCCACAGCGCCCGCAGCGCCCGCGTGCCGCGTGTTTTTTGCGACAGGTCGAATTGCCGCAGGTTCCACAAAGAGCGCGCCGCCTGCAGCTCGCGCTGCTGCGGCGTGAGCACGCCGACCGGGCTGTCGCCCAGCCATTGCTCGGCAGCGGCAGCGGCGGCGGGGGTTGCCGTCCAGCGGGTGCCCTCGGGTACGGACTGAGGCAACAAAGCACGGGCCAGCGAACCCTGCAGCGGCAAGCTCGCCACACCGTCGACGTGTGCCCATGTCAATTGCAAAGCCGGCGTGCCGTTGGCATCGACAAGACCCGGTATTTCGCTGAAGTGGCCGCTTGGCGGGTCGTCCGGCCAAGCCAGCGGCACCACACGGTCAACGAGCACCTGCGCCTGTTCGAGCGCCACCAGCACACCGCGCAGCCACGACCGGTTGACGGCCGCAACCCAGCCGGGCTGGCCAGCCGCCGCGCCCGGCGCCAAAGCCAGGTGCGTCACATCGACTTCGTCGAGCAGCGCTTCTTCCAACAGGCCGGCCAGGGCGGCGGACAAGCGGGCCGGCGGCGCCTTGGGCAAGATCAACCGGTGCCAGCCCACGTCGCCATCGGCCAATACGGCCACCACGCTGTCAGCCCGTGGCAACGCGCTTGCACTGGCGCGGCCGTTTTGTTGCGGCTGCAGCCCGTCCGCACTGAACACATAGCTGTACTCAGCAGCCACACCGCCGGCTTCAAACGCCGGGCTGCCGTCCAAAGGACGGGCGCGCAGGCGCCGGCGCGGTGGAATGCTGACAACGAGAATCGACATGAGGCGGCACAGTTCCTGGCGCAAAGCTCCAACAAGCAAGACAAACGACCGCCGTCAGCCGACACGGCCCGGCACTGCAAAAGCACTGTCGTGCCCGGCCGATGCCGTCAATTCAGGACAAAAAAGCAAGCCGAACCACTGCGGCTCTTCCGTCTCCGTCGACAGATTGTAGGCATCGGGAAAAGCCTGACCCGCGCAAATCAAGGGCTTGCACAGGCTTGTTGTGCGCTTTGTTCAATCGGGCCCGCTCACAACCGGCACCCCGCGGGCCGCTTCAGCCGCCCAGGTCCTGCCCGCTGGCGCGTTCGCGTTGAAGAACCAGCACGTCATTGCCGGTGCGCTGCACCAAGGCGTTTTCCTCCAGCACCCGGTCGTCGACACGCAAGCGCCCGCGCAGTTCAAAGTAATTCGACGCCACGCCCAGACGGGCTTTCTCGACCAGCGAGAGCGGGCGCCCACCCAGCACGCGCTCGGCCTCGTCAACGGCCTTGAAGGGCGCGCGCAGCCGCAGCCGCTCGGCCCCGGCCAAGTCCAGCCCATCGATCAGCGAGGCCAGCACCTCACGGGGGGCCGTGTTCAGGTTCACGGTCGTGCGAGCAGACGGCAACAAGACCACAAAGGGCTGCATGCGGGCGATTGATGCGGCGTCGACACCCAGCCATGTCAGTTGGCTCAGACGCTGCGGCGTCAGAGGCGCTTCAACGGCGGCACCCACGCCCGTCCCATTGCCCGCCTCGGCATCACGCAGGCCTTCGGCAATCAAAGTGGCCAGGGCGGGGGCTACGCCAATGCTGCTGAACAACCGTTGCAACAGCACCAACTCGGCCGGGGCCACCTTGTCGCCTTCGAGTAGGTTGCGCAGGTTGTATTTGGCTTGCGCATCGGTGATGCCGCCCGATAGAAATGCCGCCGGCCCGTCGTCGGCGTTGTCTTTGTCGGCGGCCAGAAAGCTGGACAGCCGGGCTTCAGCCAGCGGCGTGGCCCATGGCGCGGTGAGGTCCGTGATGCGCTGATTGGTGCGCGCGTCTTCCCGCAGGATCAGCCGTGCCCAGTCGATCAACCCGTTGAGCAGCCAAGCCGACTGTGCGCGCGCGCGCTCCGCCGCTTCGACCTGCACCGCACGCCATTGCTGCCACACCATGGCCGACGCCAGCGTGGCCACCAGCACGACGATCACCATGGCCGTCAACAACGCCGCACCGCGCCGGCGCCGAGTGACAAAAGGCGGCGCGAAATGCGTCATGGCCATTGCGGCCCCAGCGCGACATCGCGCGTCAACACGCCGGTGCTGACACCGGCCGGCGCAAAGCTGATCACGCTGCGCACGCCGGTGGGCAAAGCTTGCCGCGGGGCCGTGGGTGCACTGGCGCCAGAGGCTGCGCTGGCGGCTGGCGCAGCCAGATCGTTGCTGGACTGGCAATTGCTCCAGGTGTTGTCGTTACCGCGAAAACAGTAGACCTGCCATTGGGCCAGGCCGCTCAGCACCGCCAGTTGTCCAACATCGTTGGCGGCCAGCTGCTGGCTGCGCAGCCATTGCGCCTGCAATTCACCGCGGCGGCGCGCCACGGGGCCGGCCCAGCGCAGCCAGCGCGAAGTGCCGCCAGCTGCGGAGTCGGCCGCCAACGCCCACACCACCACGTGCAGCCCGCCGGGTGCACGACGCGTCAAACGCAAACGGGCGCCATCGAAAACCAGTGGCGGCACCACGCCTGAATCCTGCACGGCATTCAAATCCTGCTCCCATTGGGCCAGTGCGGTGTTGAGCCGCAAGGTCTGCTCCAGCCGGGCGCCGCTGATGTCACGCGACCGCACGATCGCGTCCACGCCTTGCCAGGCCATGACGGCGAGCAGCGCCATCACCACCATTGCCACCAAGACTTCAATCAAGGTGAAACCTTGGACCATCAGAGGCACAACAGGCGGGCGGCGTGGCATGGCAGTCAGGCAGACGAGGCTTTATTTGGAAAGTACGGTTGACAAGGTCAGCAACGGCAGGCCGGCGTCATCGGCCATGACCGCGTCGACGCGACGGAAATTGGGGTTGGGCGTTGGCCGCACCACCAGCTTGCCAGCGTAAGTGCGGCCCAGTTGGTCGCAGCTGAAGACCGTTTCCCCCACCGCCGGGTAGACGTGCTGCAGCCGGAACGCCGTCAACTGGTTGTCGGCACACCACTGGGCAGCGCTGACCTCGGCCAGCCGCTGGGCATTGTTGACGAGCGCGCCAGCGGCGCGGATACCGGCCGCCAACGTCACAGCAACAATCGTCAACGCCACCAACACTTCGATCAGCGTAAAGCCGCGTTGACAAGGTGAAAGGCGGTTCATCGCGCAGGCGGCGCCAATTCGTCGACCACGGCAAACGGCCCGAGGCCGTCGGTGGCGAGCGTCAAGCGGCGTTCATTCAGGCTGAGGACGATGCGCTGGGCGCCAATCAGCGGTTCCGGCCCCAGGGACACGACGCCGGTGCCTGGCACTTCGGCCGTGACGCCAGTTACCAGCCAGCGCCGCGGCAAATCACTGGAAGCCGGCAGGCCGATGAAATCAAAGTCAGCCCCTTCGCCCGAGGCAGGCCCGCCGCCAGCAACATTGAGCGGAGGTGCAACAGCGGTGCCTGGCGCCGGGTGCGGGCGCCAGCGCACATCCAACCCGGTGGCACGCGCCTGCGCACGGGCCGACTCCAGCAAGGCGGCCAAACGCGCGGCTTCCTGCTCCAACTGCGTGGCGGAGGGGTCGCGCAACGCCAGGCTGGCCACGGCGCTGGCAATCGCGATCAGGGCCACGACGATCATCAACTCGATCAGCGTGAAGCCGCGCGGTGGGGCGGCGCCGGCGGCCACACCGCGTTTGTTCACTGCCAGGAGCCGATTTCGGCATTCTTCCCTTCGCCGCCTACCACGCCATCAGCGCCGTAGCTGAAAACGTCGATGTCCCCTTTCACGCCCGGATTGGCATATTGATAAGGGCGGCCCCACGGGTCATTCGGCAACTTGTCCAGATACGGCTTCCAATTGGGGGGCAAGGCACCCGCGGTGGGCTTGACCGTCAAAGCCGTGAGGCCTTGCTCGGCACTCGGATAGCGCTGGTTGTCCAGCTTGTACAGCTTGAGCGCCTGCATCAGGTTGTTGACATCGGTGCGGGCCGCCGTCACGCGCGCGTCATCGGCGCGGTCCAGCACATTCGGCACGATCAGCGCCGCCAGCACACCGATGATGACCAGCACCACCATCAGCTCGATCAAGGTAAAGCCAGCAAAGGCGGCGCTTTTGCATCGGGTCAATCGTGGGAAGCGACGGCGAAAACAGGTCATGTTCAAGGCGCCGGTGAAGGCGTCAAAAAGAGGCCGTGCATGATAATCGGGCCGATGACAGCCCGATTCTGCGCATTCATCCTCTGGGCGTTGGCCGCTGCCAGCGCGGTGTTGTGGGGCTTGCGCCTGACAGTCAGTGCGCCAGCGGCGCCGCCGGGTGTGATTGTCGTTGAAGCCGCCGCGGCGCGGGGCGATGTCAGCCGCTTGCTGGGCGTTGATCCACCCGCACAAATAGAGGCGCCAAGCGTTGTAGCGGCCAGCAATCGCTTTGTGCTGAGTGGCGTGATGGCGCCGCGCAGCATTGCCGGCGGTCAGTCCTACGGCATTGCTTTGATCGCTGTTGACGGGCAGCCTGCACGCCCTTTCAAAGTGGGCGCACGCATCGAAGGTGAATTGACACTGCAGTCGGTGGGGCGGCGCAGCGCCACGCTTGGCGCGCCTTCAAATCCTTCGCCAATGGTGCTGGAACTGCCACTGCCACCAGCGCCTTCCACCGGCGTTTTACCGCCTCCTGGCTTTGGTATCGCGGGCAATGCAGCCGCCACTTCCACCCCAGCGCCCACCGCTGCAGCACCTGTTGCGCCAATTGAAACGGTGGTATTGCCCATACCGCCCACTGCCATCGAGGAAGCAGCGCCACCGGGAGTCGTTCCGGCGCCCCGGCCTTTGTTGGGGCGCCGTTTTCCGGGTGCTTTGGCGGATCGTTGAGAAGCCGTACCCGCAGCCGCTGAGCAGCGGGCTGCCGTACCCGTATCAACAAGCCACGTCGGTCAACAGGGCTGCCGCGCTGCGCACCAACGGCCAGGCGAGCGCAGCGCCGGTGCCATCGGTCGCGTCCAACCCGAGTTCGAGCAAAGCCGTCGCATCGAACTGCGACATCGCTTTGTCCAGACCGCTACCGCTGCGGCTGCGGGAAAAAACGCAGTAATCGGTTACGCCTGGCGCCATGCGCGATGCGACAAGCAGCGCGGCACAAGCCGCCATGCCATCGACGACGATCAAATGGCGTTTGCCCGCGGCCATCATCATCACGCCCACCATCATGGCAATCTCGTAGCCACCCAATGCCGCCACCACTTCCACCGCATCGGTAAGCCCTTGATGACGGGCTTGCACCGCGCCCAGCAGCGTCAGCACGTGCTCGCTTCTGCCCGCTTCCAGCGGACAAACGCCGGCCAGCAGTTCCGTCAATCCAACACCGCTGAGGCGCGACAACACCAGCGCCGCCGTTTCCTCGCAGGCCACGCCAACCCCGGCGCAGACGATGGCATTGCCGGCCATGGCGTCGGCGATCTCCATTCCGGCGCGAATCGCGGCGTGTGCCTGTTCCAGTGACATGGCCGCCGCGGCGCGGGCGTTGCGCGTGCCGTGTGCAATTTTGCGCACAAGCAAACGCGGGTGCGGCGGCAACTGCTCGGCCATGCCGCAATCGATGACCGACAGTTCCAGCCCATTGAGTTGCGCCAACGCGGTCAGCGGCAACTGTGACGACAGTACGGCCCGAACCAAGCCAGCCGTGGGGTAGCGCGCATGGGCGCCCACACCATCGACGGCAATGCCGTGATCAGCGGCAAACAACGCTATTTGCGGCGCCTGGAAAGACGGCTTCATCGTGCTCTGAATCAACCCGAGCCGCACCGCCAACGATTCAAGCTCGCCCAAATGGCCGGTTTGCTGGCTGCATTGCGCCAACTGGTTGCGCAATGCCAGTTCAAGCGCTGGGTGAGCGGTGGGCGAAATCAACGAGCGGTTCATTGGCATTTTTGGCGTAGGGCACAACTGCAGACAGTGAGAAGCGCGTTGTAGCGGCAATCAGGCAGGCCAGCCGGTCAGCAAACTCCAAGTGGGGACACGCCCGCAACGCTGACACTCGTACGCCAACCTGGAGATCACGGAAGAAGAGGAACGCGATGGATTCGGTTCGAGGGCAAGGCGCAAACCACAGCGATACCCAAAGGTATCGGGAGGATTTGCAACGCCGCCCTCGGGGCGAAGACACGCGTTCATGTTTCAAAATCTCCGGCTTGGCGTACGAGCCCAAACTTCAGCGCAAAAAAAGCCGGTAAACAGGGTTGTTCGTTTCGTCTTCCCATGGGTAAGCCAAGGTGTTGAGAAAGTCGGCCAGTGCATCGTGATCAGTCGCCGGCACCTGCAGGCCGACCAGAATACGGCCGTAGTCGGCCCCCTGGTTGCGGTAGTGAAACAAGCTGATGTTCCAGTCAGGGTGCATGGCGGACAAAAACTTCATCAGCGCGCCGGGACGCTCCGGGAAAACGAATCGGTACAGCCGCTCCTCGTGTGCCAATTCGCTGCGCCCGCCGACCATGTGGCGCAAGTGCTGCTTTGCCAGCTCGTCATGCGTCAGGTCAAGCGCTTCGAAGCCTTGCTGGCTGAAGGAATCGACCAGCATCTGCGATTCACCCGAAGTTTGGGTCGCCAAGCCAACAAAAACATGCGCCTGCTGCGCGTCTGAAATACGGTAGTTGAATTCCGTCACCGAGCGCGAGCCGATCAGCTCGCAAAACCGCTTGAAACTGCCACGCGCTTCGGGAATCGTGACCGCCAGCAGCGCTTCGCGAGATTCACCCACTTCCGCCCGCTCGGCCACAAATCGCAGGCGGTCGAAATTCATGTTGGCGCCACAAGCGATGGCAATGTACGTTTGCCCACGAAGCGGCTGCGATTGAAGGTATTGCTTGATTGCCGCCACGCCGAGAGCGCCCGCAGGCTCGAGGATGCTGCGGGTGTCCTCGAACACGTCTTTGATGGCGGCGCAAACGGCATCGGTGTCTACGCTGATGTAGCCGTCAACCCATTCGCGGGCCAAACGAAATGTCTCGCTGCCGACCAGTTTGACGGCCGTGCCGTCGGAAAACAGCCCGACTTCGGCCAGCTGCACGCGGGCGCCGGCGTGGATTGAACGCAGCATGGCGTCGGAATCCTCCATCTGCACGCCGATCACCTTGATTTCAGGGCGAACGGCTTTGATGAACGCCGCGACCCCAGCAATCAAACCGCCGCCGCCTACGGCCACAAACACCGCATCGACAGGCCCAGGGTGCTGGCGCAGGATTTCCATCGCAATCGTGCCTTGACCGGCGATGACATCGGGGTCGTCGAACGGATGCACGAACGTCATGCCATGCTTTGCTTCCAGCGCCAGCGCGTGTGCATAGGCGTCTGAATAACTTTCACCCGCCAACACCACCTCGGCGCCCAAGGCCCTGACGGCATCGGTCTTCAACGCCGGGGTGGTGACCGGCATGACAACCATGGCCTTGCAGCCCAATTTTTGAGCGCTCATTGCCACGCCTTGCGCATGGTTGCCAGCCGAAGCACAAATGAC